>JAICVV010000049.1 GCA_025935155.1 Alphaproteobacteria bacterium | reverse complement strand
TCGCGATGCGGGATCGATGCACCGTGCCGGTCCAGCGCGGCAAGCGCACGCCGCATCATATCCGGCGCAACTTCTGTCGCGGCAAATGCGTTGAGAGGTTGAAGGGTTGCTGCAAGCGCCAGGCCTGCGCCCGAAACAAGCAAAGAGCGTCGTGAGACGTTCATGCGCGCGTTACTCCTACTAACTTAACTTGTGATGGGAAGGCTTCGCGCCCCAGCGCCCATCTTTGCACAAACACTAATATAGAAGCTTAATTTCCGCAATCTCATGGACCTCACGATTCGGTTCATCCGCTCTCGATTTTCATGCGTTATGCATAAAGGTGATGCTTCGCGCGCAACAAATGCTAAGGGTATTGTTAACGGCGCTTCTGACGTTGGTTGCGACACCGCTTTTCCACGGCACATGCATTGCCGATGAATCCAGTATCAGCGACACGGAAGTTAGCCGCCTGAAACCGGGCAATTACATCTGGGAACCGTGGCTCGCACCCGACGGGCCGATGACGATTATTGTCAATCTCTCCGCCCAGCGCGCTTCCATCTATCGCGACAGCGTGCGCATCGGCGCAACCACCGTTTCAACTGGCCGCCGCAAGTATCGCACGCCAACGGGCGTGTTCCGGATTCAGGCGAAGTACCGCGAGCATCGTTCGAAGAAGTACAAAAACGCCCCGATGCCATACACGCAGCGCTTCACCCGTAGTGGCGTTGCGCTGCATGGCGGTGGCGTGCCCGGTTATCCGTCTTCACATGGCTGCGTGCACCTGCCGCGCACCTTCGCAAAAATCTTGTTCGATGAGACTCCGGTGGGCACGACAGTGGTGGTGAAGAGCGGCAAACCCGATCCGGCCGTTGCGAATGAGGGGGCGCCTGCAATCGCCACGGCAGACGCGAGCGCCAGTCCATCCGCCTTACTGACGACGCCCTCGCGCGGCGAATAACTTTTTGATAGATTCGCGCCCGGGTTGCGGCGATTCTTCGATACTCCTGCTCCGTGCGGCCGCATCGCGTTGAGTTTTCTTGTGTGGACAGAGCAGCTGGAGGAACAATGAGACGCCTACTCTCCCTAGCAACGGCATTCTGCCTTGTGCTGCCGGCTTTGGCGCTAGGGGCGCCATCTTCCGACAGAAAACGGCCTCCTCGTCGCGACGAAATGACGATCCAGCCCGTCAAGCCAGGCAAGCCGGATCGGCCGCCATCGCATCGGCCACCACACCATCGTCCGCCGCACCACCGGCCGCCTTCGCACCGGCCACCACACCATCGTCCGCCGTACCACCGGCCGCCGCATCATCGGCCACCCGTGTGGCACCGGCCGACAAAAGACCGCTGGTACTGGCGCGGACACTGGATCAACCGCATTCGCGGCTCCGTCTTCATTTACCCGCACGGATACGGTTATCGGCACTGGGTTGTAGGCGACCGCATCCCCGCACTCTTCTTGGCCACCCAATATTTCTACGACGATGTTGCGCCACTCGGTCTTCAGCCGCCGCCACCGGGTTATCGCTGGGTGCGATACGGGCCCGATCTGCTGCTGGTCAATGTAGGCACCGGCTACGTAGAGGACATCGCTTACGGCGTCTTCTACTGATACTGGAGCCCGGCCGAGACGCGTTCGCGCGTTTCGGCCGGTCTTCCGGGAAGAAGTTGCACGTCAACAACGTCGCTGTCCCGGTGCCCCGGTGGTGATAGGCTCTGCCGGAGCCTTCGCTTGGGGGACATCATGAACGGCGCACGCACTCTATCCATCAGCCTGGTCGCCGCTTCGGATCTTCGACGCGCTCGGCAACATCTATGGCCCCCACCTACTATGCCGGCGCGAACGATGCCGGCTGGGTGTACAAACTCTCGCGGCACAGGAGCGAATGGACGGAGAGGGTTCTCTACAGCTTCAGCGGCGGCACGGGTGGCTCGGGATCCATTGCCAATCTGAACTTCGATGCTGCCGGTAATCTCTATGGCACCACCAGCGAAGGCGGCGCGGATGGAGACGGCGTGATCTTCAAGCTGGTGCAATCCGGCAAGCAGTGGACCGAGAGTATCGCCCACAGCTTCTCGCGACCGCCGGACGGCGCCTATGCCTACAATGGCATGGTGGATGGCGAGCCCGGTACATACTACGGCGCCGTCCATGGCGGCGAAGATGACGAAGGCGCAATTTACCAGTTTGCGCCTTAAGACCCATTGTCATCTCCGGCGAGAGCCGCGCATTCTGCCCTGAAGTGCGACTCGCTGGGGACCACGTCTTGAGTTCGCCCGCTACGACTGCCCGCCTCCCGCTGCTCCGGCCTTTGGTCGCGAGGCCCTATCTTGCCGCCGCTGTGGCAATTGGCGTGGCGCTGTACTTTGCAAGCAACGTCTGGTTTGGCCGCGCCGTTACCCGCGCGCTGATCGGCTGGGACGGTGCCGTGGTGACCTTTTTGTGTCTTGCGTTCTGGTTCATGCGCGATGCCGATCTTTCGCGGATGAAGCACCGCGCCGCGCAACATGACGAAGGCGGCAACCTTATTTTCATCCTCACTATTGTTGCGTCCATTGTGAGCGTCGTGGCGCTGATCGCAGAACTTTCTATCGCCAAGGGCAGCCGCAATTCCAACCTGCACGTCGCACTGGCGGCAGCCACGGTAGTGCTCTCATGGCTGTTCGTGCAGATCGTGTTCGCGCTGCACTATGCGCACGTTTATTATCTGGCGGAGGAAAGCGGGAAGCCGCAGGGCGGCCTGGCGTTCGGCGAATGCGGCGAGCCCGATTATTGGGACTTCGTGCATTTCGCAATCGTGCTCGGCGCTACATCGCAAACCGCCGACATCAATTTCACCTCGAAGGAGATGCGCCGCATCGGCACGCTGCACACGCTGATTGCCTTCGGATTCAACACGGCAATTCTCGCCACCATGATCAATCTCGCCGCGAGTCTCTTTTAAGCAGAACTTGCGAATTCCATCAGACTACAAGAACAATTGATAAAGGCATCAAAGTATATTTTGGTGCGAAACGCGCGACTCTGGCAACGGTGCCATCGATCACGAAAGTATTGGTTGGGAACAGGTCGTGGGTGCGATCATTGATTCTGTATGGGACTACGGAGAGAAGACCAGGAGACAGGAGATACTCTTATGAAAACCACAACTCGTTTGTTAGGATGCATCGCGATTGCTTCGGCGCTTGGAGTAGCCCCGGCGGCATTCGCCAAGGGCGGACCCAGCACCTCTGCCGCGCGTCCAACCACCGCGACCAAGTTCCAACCTGCGTTGGATCCGCTGGGCCCCCAGCCGTCAGCGACTACCGGAGGCGTGAGCTCGGCAGATGGAAACGGCCACATCTTTAGGGTGATTCCTCCGCCCACACCGGGTGGCGGCGGCCTCGACACGTTTACTCAGCGGCCGGTAGCGTTCTCGATGAGGCCAACCGCGTCAGTGAACAATCTCAGCAGTTCCGCGGGTTCCTTCCGATCGTCAGCCGGCATCATCCATCGCAGAACAAGTACGGTGGACACGATCCAACCGAGGATGAGTACGGTCGATACGATCAACCCGCGGACGAGCACGGTAAGTTCAGCAAATTCGTTCCGCTCGACAGCCGGAACGGTAAGCTCGGACGCGACCGTCATGCGGGCGGCAACTCCGTAAAGGGCAAGATTATTAACGTAAACGAAAAGGCAGGGTCCCCGCGGGCCCTGCTTTCGTTTGCGGCAGCAAGGCAATCAGGCTTGGATGCTTTCTGTGGACAAGCCGTGGGGGTACGCCCTTAGCAGTTGTATCTGGATCAGGCGTTGCTACGATATATAGTGCTGGACAGGCAGAAGGCTTGGCTGGCGCAGCAGCGGGAGGCCCAAATGTGGACCAATGATCGGGTGGACCAGTTGAAATCACTGTGGACGGAGGGCTTGTCGGCAAGTCAGATAGCCCAGACCCTCGGCGAGGGCATTACCCGGAACGCTGTTATTGGCAAGGTCCATCGCCTGGGGTTAGCGGGCCGGGCCATGCCGTCGCGCGTCGATCGTCCCCGCCTCCCTTCAGTGCCGCGCATTCACCTTCGAGCTCGGCAGCCGGAACCGCCGGTCGTGGAAGAAGAGCCAATCCAACTCGAGGACGGCAGCTTTGTTGGCGTGCTGACGATCAATGACCGCATGTGCCGCTGGCCCATAGGCGATCCCAGCGCGGAGGAATTCCATTTCTGCGGCCGGATGCCGAAGGGTGGCTCGCCCTACTGCGAGGCGCATGCCCGAAAAGCCTATCAGCCGCATCAGGTCCGCGATCGGCGCCGCATGGCCGGCTGAGATCGCCGCCCCCGCCTGCGGGGGAGGAGATCTCAGGCCGCCGGACGGTCCCCCAGGCCCAGCGGCTCTCCCCCGCAAGCGCGGGAGCTTTAGAAGAGGCCGATCACCTGACCGGACTCATCGAGCCGAATGTTTTCAGCAGCGGGTATGCGCGGCAAGCCTGGCATTGTCATGATATTCCCGCAGATCATCACGACGAAACCGGCACCGGCGGCGAGCCGCACTTCGCGCACTTCCACCATGTGACCGGTGGGCGCGCCCTTCTTCGCTGGGTCAGTCGAGAAACTGTACTGGGTCTTCGCCATGCAGACCGGCAAGTGCCCGAAACCTGCTTCTTCGTATTGCTTCAGCAGCGCGTAAGCGGGGCCGTCGATGAAGATATCCTTCGCGCCGTAGATTTCGCGGGCGATGGTACGGGCTTTTTCGGCGAGCGGCAGATTGTCGGCGTAGAGAGGCTGAAATTTGGACGCGCCGCTATCGGCAATGTTGGCCACCTTCCTTGCCAGATCGACAGTGCCTTTCGAACCTTCCGCCCAGTGATTGCACACGGAAACGGGCACACTGCGGCTCTCACAGAACTTCGCTATAGCGGCATGCTCTGCTTCCGTGTCGGCGGAGAACCGATTGATGCCAACCACCGCCGGCACGCCGAACTTCGCAACATTGTCGAGGTGCCGGCCGAGATTGGCGAGTCCGTTCTCGACGGCCTCGACATTTTCTTTGGCGAGATCGGCGAGCGCCACGCCGCCATGGAATTTCAGCGCGCGCACCGTCGCAACCACCACGGCGGCCGCGGGCGACAGTCCCGCCTTGCGGCACTTGATGTCGAAAAATTTCTCGGCGCCCAGATCGGCGCCGAAGCCTGCTTCCGTAACCACATAATCGGCGAGCTTGAGCGCCGTGCGGGTCGCCATCACCGAATTGCACCCATGCGCGATGTTGGCGAACGGTCCGCCATGCACAAAAGCCGGATTGTTCTCGAGCGTCTGCACCAGATTGGGCGCCAGCGCATCGCGCAGCAGTACGGCCATCGCGCCATCCGCCTTCAGCTCGCGTGCTCGCACCAGTTTCTTGTCACGCGCGCTGCCGACCACGATTTCGCCAAGCCGCGATTCGAGATCTTTGAGGTCGCGCGCCAGGCAGAAGATCGCCATGACTTCGGAAGCAACAGTGATGTCGTAGCCGGTCTGCCGCGCAAAACCATTGGCCGCGCCGCCCAGCCCCACCACAATATCGCGCAAGGCACGATCGTTCATGTCGACCACGCGGCGCCAGGCGATGCGGCGCGAATCGAGCTCGTGGCCGTTACCCCAATAGAGATGGTTATCGATCATCGCCGACAGCAGATTGTGCGCGCTGCCGATGGCGTGGAAATCGCCGGTGAAATGGAGGTTGATGTCCTCCATCGGTACCACCTGCGCATAGCCGCCGCCGGCCGCGCCGCCCTTCATGCCGAAGCACGGCCCAAGGGATGGCTCGCGCAAAGCAATCGCCGTCCGCTTGCCGATGCGGTTGAGGCCGTCGCCAAGACCGACGGTGGTGGTCGTTTTGCCTTCGCCTGCCGGCGTGGGCGTGATGGCGGTGACGAGGATCAGCTTGCCGTCAGGCCGGTTGCGCAGCTGCTCGATATAATCGAGCGAGACCTTCGCCTTGGTGCGGCCGAAGGGCTCGATTGCCGTCGAGGGTATGTCCAGCCTCGCGGCGATTTCGGAAACCGGCAGCATCTTCGCTGCGCGCGCGATTTCGATGTCGGACGGAAACGCCATGTCTCTCCCCTTCTGCCGGCGCGCACGATAGCGGCGCCGCACCGGAAAGAAAGACCGCAGTGAGAGCCGCTGACCGCTATGCCGCTTTGCCTGCATGCAGACGCTGGGCTTCGGCCTTGCAATCGTAGGGAAGATCCTTGTCGTCGCAGAAGTCGGGCCACGCATTATTCGATAACCAATATCCGGCAAGACCGAGACGGTCCGCCAGAGCCATGAATCGCCGGTCCAGCACAAAGGGCCGCATGTTGACTCGGAAAAGGATATAGGTGCCGAAATCGCGTATCTCGGCAATCTTGCGCGGATTGCGCATCAGGGCGTAGGCCCGGTCAACGTGACCGAAGGTAACCAGAGCCTGAAGCGATTCATGGGGCGGACGATCGAATTTAAGCGCCAGCGCCTCAGCGCTCGCGATGTTCTCCGGAGTCGGTTGAGCACGGGCCAAAAGGAAGGCGCGCTCAAGTCCATTGGCTATGACAGCAGGACTGTTGGGTAATAGACGGCCCCCATCGATTTCATGAACCAGCCGTGCGGCATCGCCGAAGCGATAATCGTACATAAACTGAGCTTCCCGCAGCGCGGGGGAATCGGGCCAGATGCGCTCGGCGGCGGCAAGTTCCCCACTCGCCGTTCCCTTAAACCCACTATAGGCAAGCGCCAGGGCAAGTGTGGCCCGATAGGAGGCGTACCCCGGATCCAGGTCTGACGCCCTGCGCGCCGCGGCGGTTCCCGCATCCATAAACCCGATCGAAAGCAGCGCATACGATTTCAGCGCAAGAAGGGTGCTGCAATCCGGATCCCGAACGAGCCCTCGCTCCAAAATCGCCAATTCCTCGTCGTATCGCTTGAGCGGAACAAGCGTCGCTTCCGCGGCGTAAGTGAGCCCGAGTTTGCCGTTCAGCAGGCGCGCTTTTTTGAGATGCGCCAGCGACGCGGCACGTAACGCCGAGGCTTTCCCTTCATCCGAGACGTCGGTGCTCCGTGCCGCCTCTATGAAAGCGAGCGTCGCCAGCGCGCGGGCGTTGCGGGGCTCCGCTGCCACGATGCGCCGCCACAGGGAAATGGCCGAATCGTCCGGATAGCCATCCAGGCGCTCGCAGCCGGAAAAAACGACTCGCAAATCGTTGGCGGACCGGGCCGAATCGCTGTTCGCATCGAACGCGCATTCGGTTACCCTGAAAGCCGCAAGAGCCGCGCGCTGCCGCAAGAGTGCCGCATCGCGCGCGCCTCCGGCGAAGGACGCGCTCCATAACAGGTCTCGCGAACCTTTCCGCGCCAAACCCAGATCGGCCTGGAGACCTGACCCAATCCGCCGTTCGATAGCAGTGAGCACATATTCGCTGCGCGAACCGCCTCCTGCATCCCCAAAAGCGATTGCGCTGCGCGCGTTTGCAAGTTTCGCGAGATCGATGGCCAGCCCGCTGGCCAGCTCGGCAGAATTCTGGTTGCCTCCAGTGACGCCGATGGCGATTGGATCGGTCGCCGGCGCGCCCGGCCACAGCATCGATCCAGCGGCGATGGCTGCGAGTGCCACCGCGGCCAGCGCCAATCCGGCAAGGGCAACCCGTCGCGGGACTGAGTTTCGCTCCTGCAACGGCAGAGCAGGTGGATGCTCTTCGGCGATCCGCACCGGCGGCTCCGGTTCAAGCAGCCGGTAACCCACCTTATTCACGGTTTCCAGGGCGAAGCAGCCGTCCCCGATTGTCGCAGCGATCTCGCGGAGCCGGGAAATGACCCGGTGAATGGCGTTGTCCCCGACGATGCGGCCGTCCCAGCAGCTTGCGATCAGATCGTCGCGGCTGACCACCTCACCCTTCCGATGCGCCAGCGCCACCAGCACCTGCATCACCCTGGGCTCGACGGTTTCGCTGCGCGCGCCGCGCTTCAGCTGACGGATCGCCGGATAAATATCCAAAGCACCGATTGCGAATGGCAGAACGCGCGCCAGCTCGATCGCGCCGGCGGCATCGTCCTTTTTCCCCGGAATCTCTATTCCCACGCCCAACGCCTCCCGTGGAGCAGAATATCAGTGTTTCGTCAGGGATTCATCAGAGTTGGAGTGTGTTTCGGGGCACCGTTCCGCCTGACTTTTCGGCCGGTCCCGAGGGGAACCGCGGGTGCCGGACGGCCGGTGCCGCAATCGAAAGGAGAATACCTCATGACGCGTTCACTTCTTCTGTCGGCGGCGTGCGCACTGGCGCTCGGCGCGGGTTCCGCGCAGGCCGAAACGGTCCACAAGATACCCCCGCTCAATCTGCACGCTCCGCACTGGATGACGGACCGGTCGAGCGGGTCGATCGTCGGCACCTGGCAGGTGGTTTTCGATGGCGGCATCCACAACGCCTTCGCGCAATGGAACAAGGGCGGGACCAGTTCGGAAATCATCGATCAGGTCCCCAAGACAGGAGCAAATGTCCAGGCGGGTAGCTGGATCAAGAACGACGACGGCACAGTTTCGGAGTTTCTGATCGGGTGGACCTGGGATGACAAAGGCAACAATCTCACCGGAACGTTCACCAAATCGGAAACCGCGACCGTCTCGGGCGACAGTTACAGCGGGACCTTTGAGGTCACGTTCTACGATCTCAGCGGAAACGTCCTGTTCCAGCACGACGGCACAATGACCGCGACGCGGGTGAATTGACCCAGCGGGTGAGCGCACGGCGCGTGCCGCCCGTGCGCTCACTCCCTTAGATGCCGTAGCGCCCGGGCCACTCGCAAGCGGGGCCGGCGAAAAGTTCGGCGGACGCTTTCAATTCGCCGGCGAAACGCTCCACCAGCACGGCGCGGGAAAGCGGGGTCATCTCCAGCTTCTCCTTCGCCTTGCGATTGTAGTCCGGCGGAATCGAAGCGCCCCGCTTTTCGGGATCGGCGCCAAGAAACTCCAGGATCTCTGCACGCAGCCGCGCGGGTTCACGAGCCAGATCGTCGAAAAAGAAAAACCGCAGCTCCGTTTCCGGAGCGTGCTGCCGCCAGCGCAAATAGGTCTGGGTCGCAGACAGCGCGCCAAGCTTGTGGGTGGCACCGATGTAGTCACGAAATCCGCCTTCGTCCGCCAGCAACCCCGTGTCGAAGCCCGGTCCGGCATGCGACATGCAAATCCGCGACCACACTCGCGCCACCGGGTCGCGCACCAATAGCAGCACCTTCATCGCAGGAAATCGTTGCGCCACGCGCGCGATCGTCTCGCCTTCCAGATTGCAGTAGGGCGGCGTGACGTCGCCGGATTTCAGCGCGCCTTTGAACTGAAACAGCCCGGCGTAGAATTCCAATTCCATCTGTTCGCCGCGGCCGGCACTCGCGTATTTCAGGAAGGCTGTATCCCGCTCGTCCAGTGAAACGCGATGTACCAGCCGTTCACCGGGCCGCAGGCGGCTCTCTGGCGAAAAGGTGCCGCGCTTGCGCGCCTGCCGTTCTTTCCGGCTCTGCACCGGCGCACCGTTCTCGTCAACGAACTTCAGCGCCGGATATACCTGGTTGAGGTAGACCAGCTCCTTCACTGGAGGCATCCAGAAATCCGGGTGTGCGTCCAGCTGGTCATACAGCCAGCCGGTGCCCGCCTTGGGCATACCCACGCAGATAAAATCCGGCCCGTCGATCATATACTCCTGATGCGGAACAGGTTTATAAAAATCAAGTGCGGCCGGACATTGGCATTTGCGGCGCACGCTCTATTCTCCCCCCGATGATCATCTCCTTCAGACATAACTTCATCTATTTTCGCCCCAAAAAGACCGCTAGCAGCACGATTGTGGAGGTACTGCGCCCGTGCCTTGGCGACGGCGAC
>JAICVV010000278.1 GCA_025935155.1 Alphaproteobacteria bacterium | reverse complement strand
CGTGCTGCCGGAGATTCCCTCGCAGGGCTCGGTGGGTGCATCCGGCGACCTTGCCCCGCTGGCGCATCTGTCATGTGTGCTGATTGGCGAAGGGCGGGCGCGTATCGACGGTCAAAGCTACGCCGCCAGCGATGCCTTGGCGAAGGTTGGTCTCTCTCCATTGGAACTGGAGGCCAAGGAAGGCCTCGCGTTGCTCAACGGCACCCAGGTTTCAACGGCGCTGGCGCTCACAAATCTCTTCGCCGCCGAAGCCAATCTGGAGGCCGCAGTCGTGGCCGGTGCGCTGTCGACCGATGCCGTAAAGGGCAGCGACACACCGTTCGATCCGCGCATTCACGATGTGCGCGGGCAGGCAGGGCAGATCACCGTGGCGTCGATGCTGAGAAAATTGATGCACGGCAGCCAAATCCGGCAATCGCATCGCAATTGCCAGCGCGTGCAGGATCCCTACTCTATCCGTTGTCAGCCGCAGGTGCTCGGTCCCTGCCTCGACATGCTTTCATACGCAGCCGGTATCTTCGAGCGCGAAGCGAACGCCGTGACGGACAATCCGCTCATTTTCGAGAACGGAGCCGTCCTTTCCGGCGGAAATTTCCACGCGGAGCCGGTGGCGATCGCGGCAGACGCACTGGCCATTGCAATTTCAGAGATCGGCGCGCTGTCGGAACGCCGCACTGCCCTCTTGATTGACGGATCGCTCAGTGGACTGCCGCCCTTCCTCACATTGGAAAGTGGGGCGAACTCCGGTTTCATGATCGCCCATGTAACGGCTGCGGCGCTGGCTTCTGAGAATAAGTCTTTGGCGCATCCTGCATCCGTCGATTCTTTGCCGACATCGGCAAACCAGGAGGATATTGTGTCGATGGCCACCTTCGCGGCGCGGCGTCTGTCGGCGATGAACGCAAACACGGTCAACATTCTTTCCATCGAGTTGCTTGCGGCGGCGGAGGGACTCGAATTTCACCGGCCCCTGCAAAGCTCACCGGCGCTGGAAAATGCGCATGCGCTCATCCGCGCGCGCGTTCCCCGCTTCAGTCATGACCGGGTCTTCACGCCAGCAATTGCCGCTGCGCGCGGCCTCATTGAGGAGCGGCAATTCGAGCCGTTGCTCGAAGAGCTGAATCTCCCTTCGCAACGATAGGCGCCTTATTTTACCCTCGTGACTTTGTAGAGGTGGTTCGAGTCGTTCAGCGCCAGGCTATAACTGCCGAAGGCGCCGCGGGATATCGTGACGGTGTTCTCTTTGGGAGGCGAGCGGAAGCGGGCGCGATCGGCATCCCCCTGTACCTGCCGCCAAACCTGGCCGTTCGTCAAAAAGATAATGAACTGTCCGTAAGGCGTGAACGCCACATCGCTTACGGGCGCGGAGATGCTGTCGATCTCTTCCCGCTCCCGCGTCGCCTGTACTTCGGGCGTACGCTCTTTACCAAATTCTGCCGGCGTGGCCGCCCCTTTGCCGCCTCCAAACAGATCGCCGACATCGAATCCGAACCAGGATTGCTGCTCTTGCACGGTGGGGGCACGGCCAAGCGAAGCCGGCGGCGTTGCCAGTGCATCTTTCAGCCGCGGCGCAGCGGCGTCGTAGCAGGCGAGGCGCGCCTGGTTATCGGTGACTGCCGCGCACCTTCCCATCGCTTCCAGCACATCGTCGCGCATAACCGCCAGCGCCGGTTCGCAACTTAGGGACAGCAGAACGAAACTCACGGCGATGCGGTACACGCTCATCTTTCCCTTCAACAATCGGCGGACACGATACTGGCGGAGAATAGCGGAAGAACAACTGTCTGACGAGGCTTGCACCGGCGTGGTGACGTTGCAAACGCGTTAGGATATGCTTGCCCGGTTATCGTGTATCGAAGTCATGTGCCAACAGACCCCGTAGCTCAGCAGGATAGAGCGGCAGATTCCTAATCTGTAGGCCGGAGGTTCGAATCCTCTCGGGGTCGCCATCTTTGGAAACTCGAATGGCAAGCTGCCGCCGCTCCGAAGTGGAGCAGATGGAAGAAGTGCCTTCCCACTATTTGCCGGGGCAGTGCCTTGCCCACTTGCCAAATTGGACGAAACTCTGTAGAACAAATCGGGATTAACGAGTTTGTAGAATGCTGTCACAAAAGGGGCGGTATGCCCTGCGAGCGCTGCTGATTTTGGCAGAGCACGCGCCCGAACGACCCATGATGATTTCCGAGATTGCCGAACAGGCAAACGTCCCGCGGAAATTCCTTGAGCAGATTTTGTTGGATCTCAAACGGCGCGGGATCGTGCGCAGTTTGCGTGGACGTCAGGGCGGGTATCTCCTCGGGCGTGAACCGAAAGACATCACCTTCGCCGACGTGATCCGGCAGACAGACGGGCCGCTCGCGTTAAGCCCCTGCGTCAGCGCGACCGCCTATCACCGCTGCGCTGATTGTGTGGACGAGGCGACCTGCGCCATTCGCCGGGTATTGCTCGCCGCAAGGGATGCGACCGCGGCCGTGCTCGAATCTTCCAGCCTTGCCACTGCCGCCCCGCTGCGCCGCGCCTCGAATACTGCTCCGGCGCGCCGGACCAAGCGCGCAGCCTGATTTTCTGTGCGTCCGAAAGGCAAACGCCGCGCCGGAGCAGATTCCCTAAAACACTATTGACTAGGTAGTCTTTATAGATAAAAGCGGCGTTCGGGAGTCGCGGGCGCCGGCCCTACCGCCCTTCCACTCACGCGGCCGGCCAGAGGGACAGGGGATATGAATTCAACGAAGAGCTTTCGCGCGCGCCTGTTCGCGGGCGCGGCAATCGGTGCTGTGCTTGCCACCCAGGCAGTCGCGCAAGACACACCGCCCAGGCATCATCACCGGAAGGCCGTGGACAGCGTTGCCGCGCGGCTTGACCGGCTGGAACACGTCATCGAGGAACAGCAGGCGGAAATTCATCGCCTGAAGTCGCAGGTTGGGACCGCCCGGGTGGCCACGCAATCCGGCGGAGCCATCCAACCGGCCACCAATCAGTCCTCCGAAGTCAGCGATGCGGACGTGCAACAACTGCAGGCCGAAGTCGAAGATTTGAAGCGGGCTCAAGCCGCCCAATACGCCGACATTCAGACGCAGCGCCAATCTGACGTGCAGACCACGTTCAAGAACGGCCGCCCGACTTTCAAAACCGCAGACGGCAATTTCAGCGCCTCGTTGCGAGCTCTCGTCCAGTACGACAGTGCCTATTACATGCAGGGCAAGATGCCTGCCGGTATCGATTTCAGCAGCGGTAGCAATTTCCGGCGCGCGCGTCTCGGTTTTAGCGGAACCCTGTTCAAGGATTGGTCCTACGAATTCCTCTATGATATCGGCGGCTCAGGCGTTGAAGGCGCGACCATTGCGAGCGCCTATCTGCAGTACGACGGGCTGGGCCCAGTGCACATGCGTCTCGGCGCTTATCCGACTCCGGAAAGCTTCGAAGATTCGACTTCCGCCTCCGACCTTCTCTTCCTGGAACGCGCGCAACCGGTCGATCTGGAGCGCAGCATTGCCGGTTCGGATGGCAGGCAGGGCGCAACCGTTTTCGCCTATGATGACAACTACTTCGCCGCGCTTTCCTACACCGGCGGACTTGTTGGCGAATCTGCTGTGTTCGATGAGGAGCAAAACCTCGTTGGGCGTGCG
>JAICVV010000336.1 GCA_025935155.1 Alphaproteobacteria bacterium | reverse complement strand
CAGCAGCCCGGCTACAATCCCACCAATACGGTGGCGGCGCTTGCGTACTGGTCGCTGAATGCGATCCGGGCACAGTACCTGAAGTCGCCCGGTCCTCTGGTTCACGCCTGAGTGCGCCATGCGAAGACCGCTTGCAGCACTCACGTTCATTTTTCCGATTGGCACGATTTTGGCAGCAACGCTCGCCGGATCGCAGCTGTTGGCGCAACCGAAGCATGGCGCTGCATCCCATCCTGCGCAGGCGCAAGGCGCGTCATCGTCCGATAAGATCGCCCGCGGCAAATACCTGACCGCGCTCGGCGATTGTGTTGCGTGCCATACGGTGAAAAACGGAGCGTCTTTCGCGGGCGGCCGGCCGATACAAACGCCATTCGGCACGCTGCTGTCCGCCAACATCACGCCGGACCAGAAGACCGGGATCGGTGACTGGACTTCGGAGCAGTTCTATCGCGCGCTGCACGAGGGCATCGATGACGATGGCGACCACCTGTACCCGGCGTTCCCCTACAACTATTACACCCGCGTCACGCGCGCCGACTCGGACGCCATTTTTGCGTATCTGCGCACGCTTAGGCCCGTGCACAACCCCTTGCAGCGCAACCAGCTACCGTTTCCGTTCCGGATGCGCTGGCTGATGGCCGTTTGGAACTGGCTATTCCTCGACAAGGGGGAATACAAGCCCGACGCTTCCAAATCCGCCGCGTGGAATCGCGGCGCGTACCTCGTCAATGGGCTAGGGCATTGCGGCGCCTGTCATACGCCGATGAATATTCTCGGCGCCCCGAAAAACAGCCAATTTTTGCAGGGCGGCATGTTCGGGAACTGGTTCGCGCCGGATCTGACGCCCAACAGGCGCACCGGCCTCGGCAGCTGGTCGCGGCAAGCGGTGATCGAGTTTCTCAAGACCGGACGCAACCCGCATGCCGCGGCGGCAGCCGAGATGGGTGAAGTTGTTGCCTTCTCCACCTCTAAAGCTACGACGGCGGACCTGAAAGCCATTGCCGTCTACCTGGAGGATCAAAAGCCTTCGCCAGAGGCAAGTCCGGCCGCGCCCGATGCTCAGCAGATGCGCAAAGGCGAGGCAATTTTCATAGACAGTTGCTCCGCCTGCCATCGAATGCACGGCGAAGGCGTGCCGCGGTTCTTCCCGCCTCTGCGCGGCGACGCCAATCTGCAGCAGAAAAACCCCACAACAACGCTGAACTTCATTCTGGCCGGCGTGCAAAGCACGCCGACCGATGCCCGGCCGACACCGTTCTCCATGCCGGCTTACGCCTGGAAACTGAATGACGGGCAGATCGCGGCAGTCGAAACCTTCATCCGCAACTCCTGGGGTAATCGCGCTTCCGCCGTTTCCGCCAGCGATGTCGCCGATGCGCGGAAGAAGATCGTGAAGGCGGGTTCGCAATACAGCAAACCGGAAAATCGCGGCTCGCTGCGGCATCCCACGCCTGAAACCTTCGCGCCGCCGAACACCGATAGCCGCGACAACGGTACTGCGAAAGCAGGCCGCATCGTTCCGGGTGGACCGCCCAGTGCTAGCGGTTCCGGGGCGGAAAACGGCGGCACCAGCCACAAGCAGCCCGGCGGCCGTTCCACCGGTGGCCCCGGATAGCCGCGGAATAACGAAACAAGCACGCCGCCGGCCGTTCACATCAAACTGGCCCATGTCTATGGTAAGAATTGCGGGTGACTCAACACTCACTCCAGCGGTGACGCCGGTATGATCGTGGTATGAGTGCTTCTTCGCAACAGACGAGCGGCTCGCTTTCAGCCGCGCTCGCGCATGCCACGCGCCTGCTGGCGCGCAATCCTGTTTTATCAGAACGGCAGGCACGCGAAATTCTCAAGGCCGTCCCGCAACAGCCGGAGGCCGTGCGGTTGCTCGGCGCGGCGTTGCAAGCGCAAGGGCGAAACGAAGAGGCGGCCGAGGCTCTGGGTACATTGGTGCAGCAACAGCCGCGCTCGGCTGCCGCACACTTCGAATACGGCCGTGCATTGGCAGATTTGGGAAAGGGCGAGGAGGCTATCGCAGCGCTGCGGCGCGCCGTGCATTTCGATCCGCAGCATTCGCAGGCGTGGCGCGTACTGGGCGATCAACTGATGCTTGCGGGCAGCACCGAACGAGCACAAGACGCCTATGCGCACCATATCAAGGCTTCGGTCAACGATCCGCAATTGTTGGAGGCTGCGGCCGCTCTCTGCGACGGCAAGCTCGCCGTCGCCGAACGCCTGCTGCGCAAATTGCTGAAAGCACATCCGACGGACGTCGCCGCCATCCGCATGCTGGCGGAGATCGGCGCGCGGCTTGGACGAACGGACGATGCGGAGGCGTTGCTCGCGCGGTGTCTCGAACTCGCTCCCGAATTTGTGGAGGCTCGGCACAATTATGCCGTCGTTCTGCACAGGCAAAACAAGGGCCTGGACGCGCTTCGAGAACTCAATCGACTGCTGAAATCGGATCCGCGAAATCCGGGATATCGCGCGCTGAAAGCGGCGGTGCTTGGCCGGATCGGCGAATACGAACAGGCGATCGAAATTTACACGAAATTGCTGAAGGAACACCCGGCTCAGCCCAGCGCGTGGATGAGCTACGGCCACGCGCTGAAGACCGTAGGGCGCGCGAAAGATGCCATTGCCGCCTACCGGCGCAGCATCGAATTGATGCCAAATCTCGGCGAAGCGTATTGGAGCCTTGCCAATCTGAAGACCTT
>JAICVV010000030.1 GCA_025935155.1 Alphaproteobacteria bacterium | reverse complement strand
TCGGCGGCATAGGCCAAGCGCACCAGCGCCATCTCAGCCGCATGGATCGGCCGCGTGGCATCGCGCACTTCGAGCAGCCCTTTCAGTAGCATCTGCCAGGCACGAGTGAGCGCGGAAACAGGCAGCTTCGCCGCGATTTCGGCTGCGCGTTTGGCCTCCGCGCTGCCGCCGTCGAAGAATCCTTCCGCGCCCGGCGCGACTTTTATCCGCGTGAGGAAGTGCGTGGTTTCGAGCAGATCTTGAATGACCGCCAACGGATCGGCGCCGCAGTCGTAGAGCTGCGCAAACTCTCCCAGCGCGGCGGCGATGTCGCCAGCGATCAATTTTTCAAACAGGTCGAGCACACGGCCGCGATCTGCCAGGCCCAGCATCCCGCGCACGGAATCGGCGGCGATGGCATCACCCTCCTCATGCGCAATCGCCTGATCGAGTAGCGATAGCGAATCGCGCACGCTGCCTTCAGCCGCACGCGCGATCAGCGCCAGCGCGGCGTCATCGATTTCGATATTCTCCTTTTCCGCGATGCCGTGCAGATGCGCCACCAGCACCGGCGTTTCGATACGGCGCAAATCGAATTTCTGGCAGCGAGAGAGAATTGTAACCGGAACTTTCCGGATTTCTGTGGTCGCAAAAATGAACTTTACATGTGGCGGAGGTTCCTCAAGCGTCTTAAGCAAAGCGTTGAACGCCGCTTTCGAGAGCATGTGCACTTCGTCGATGATGTAGACCTTGTATCTGGCGCTGGCGGGCGCATACCGCACGCTGTCTACGATCTGCCGGACTTCTTCGATGCCGTTGTTGGACGCGCCATCCATTTCCTGCACGTCCATGTGGCGGGATTCGGCAATCGCCACGCACGGCTCGCAAACACCGCAGGGATGTATGGTGGGGTCCTTGCGGGCGCCATCTGGCCCGATGCAATTCAGCGCCCGCGCGATGATGCGCGCAGTTGTTGTTTTGCCCACACCCCGGACGCCGGTCAGCATGAAGGCATGAGCGATGCGTCCGCTGGCGAACGCGTTGGACAGCGTGCGGACCAGCGCCTCCTGGCCGATCAGGCCCGTGAAATCCTGCGGCCGGTATTTGCGCGCGAGCACGCGATAGGCCTCGGCACCGCGCGCGGTTCGCGTTGCCTCGTTCAGCCCCAATCCCAGAGAAGTATCGCTCTCGTCCATGCCCAACTATAGCAATCCGCCGCGGCGGCGGTCGCGCGGAATCTGGCCCATCGATAGGAAGATTTGAGAGACGGCGGCGACCCGAAGCGGATTCGTTACGGCTGCTTCCTTCCGGACCTGACCGGGTTGGCGAGCGTTTCGTCCACCACCGGCTCCCGACGGGCCATATAGGGGGTTCAGCCCGCGAATGCGAGTCCGGTGAGGCGCCCCATTGCGGCGCCATAACCGCAAAAAAAGATGCTGGACAGGCGAAAGGCTGGAATGCTCACTTTAGCGGGTCGAGCAGTGAAGGCGGTCCAACGTGGCGGACGAACGCACAAACCCGGGCAGCCCGGTCATCGTCAAGAAGTACGCCAACCGGCGCCTCTACAACACGCAAACCTCCAGCTACGTGACGCTCGATCATTTGTGCGAAATGGTGAAAGAAGGCGTCGATTTTGAAGTGCAGGACGCGCGCACCGGCGAAGATATCACACGGTCCGTACTGACGCAGATCATTTTCGAGGAAGAAAACAAAGGGCAGAATCTCCTGCCCATCCGGTTTCTGCGCCAGCTGATCCGCATGTATGGAGACAGTCTGCAGACCTTCGTGCCGGGCTATCTCGATCTGTCGATGGAAAGTTTCGTACACAATCAGGAACAGATGCGGGATCGTGTGGCGCAGGCCTTCGGCGGTGGCACCCAGGTTCTCGAGAGCGTGGCGCGGCAGAACCTGGCGATGTTCGAGCGTGCCATGAAGATGTTTTCGCCATTTGGAATACCCGACCGCCCACCGGAGGAAACCGCCGCTCGTCCCGACAATCGCGCGGAAACGCAAGCCGGCGGTTCTTCAGATCGACAGCCGGCGGGTTCGGCGGATCAGCTTCGAGAACTGAAAAGCGAGGTCGAGGCCATGCGGCAGCAACTTGCCGAGCTCGCGCAGCGAAAATAGCGCTCAACGCTTCAGCCACTCCGGTTCAAGCTGCGGCTCCCCGATATGGAAGCCCTGGAAGTAATCCACACCGAACTGCTCGAGCAGATTGGCGTCTTCGTCGGAACCCACCCATTCGGCCACCGTTTCCAGCTGAAAGTTCTCTGCCAGATCCACCAGAGTGCGCACGAAAATCTGATTGTCCGGCGAGGCAGACAATCCGCGGATATAGGATCCGTCAATCTTGACCATATCGACGCGCAGCATTTGAAGGTTGCGGAAAGATGTGTATCCCGCACCAAAATCGTCGATAGCGACCCGGCAGCCGAGCTCACGCAAACCCGAGATGAAACGGGCACTCTCCTCGAAATCCTGCAGGGCGGCGGTTTCCGTCAACTCCACTATCATACGGTTTGCGACTGCCTGATTTGCTCGCACATGAGCGACGAAGGACTGGAGCCATGAGGGATCGGCCGCCGTCGTGCCAGACACGTTAACGGCAAGGTTGACGGCCGGATATGCCTTGAGAACGTGGATGGTCATCTCCAGCGCCTGCCGGTCGACAAGATGCACGAGGCCGAGCTGTTCGGCCGCAGGAATGAAGTGGCTGGCGCTAACCACTGCCCCGTCCGGCTGGCGCATGCGCAGCAGGCACTCGTAATGCGCAGGCGCGCGAATTTTGGCAGAAATAATCGGTTGATAGGCGAACAACAACCGGTTGTCTTTCAGCGCCGCCACAACTTCATCGGCAATGGACATGAGCCGCAGGCGCGCTGTTTCCCGCTGTGGAGACCGCGTGTAGATTGCGAACCCGTCGCGTCCTTTGGCGCGCGCGTGGTCTAACGCTTCTTCCGCCCGCAGCATCGCTTCCTGGCTCGAAGAGGCACTTGCCGGGAGGCAGACCGCGCCTGCGCTAATCGTCGCAGACACGGTTCCGGCGCGGGTCGAGATCGTATTGCTGCGCACCACCGCCCGCAGGCGCTCTGCTACGAGAGCAACTTCCCGTTCGCTGCAATCGCGCAACAAAACGCCGAATTTGTTTCCGGCCGTGCGGCCGATTACATCATCTGCGCGCAACGATCCGGCCAGCCGTTCCCCAACGGCGACGATCGCTTCATCCGCTGCTCCGAATCCGTAAGCGTCATTGATAGCGGCCAAGCGATCGATCGAAGCCACCAGAAAGGCGCAGCTGCGCGCTTCCGCTCGCGCCGCCCCGATCGCTTCCGACAATTCCGTGCGCAGACTGGTTCGATTGAGATGTCCGGTCAGCTCGTCGCGGGTGGCGAGATACAGCAGCCGCTGAGCATCGCGCATCCGTTCGGTGACAATTCGAACAAGGCCGACCAGGCGTTCAGCCGTGCCATCCCTTCTCGCAAGGCGAACGCCGCGCATTTCCAGCCATTCGATGCCGAGGGCGGAAGGCGCCTCAAACTCGAACGCAAAGGTCCTGTCGGAATTGCACAATTCCTCGACGATGGCCTGCAGTTTGGCGCGGCTATTTTCGCTCATCCATGCGCGAAACTTTTGGCCATCGGTGAGCTGGGCGGGATTATGATGAAGCGCCAGAATTTCCTGTGCTCCGGCCCATGAAATTCTGTCCTCGATCAACGACCAGTCGAACGTTGCTTCTCGCGCTCCCAATAGCGCGAGCTCCATCCGTTCCTTCCCTGCCGCCGCGGAATTTTCCGGCGCATTCTCGGTGTTTGTTTTTGAGGCTATTGGGCCAGGCACGATCCCGCCGTTCCGGCCGTTCCTGTGCGGCCTTTTCCGAGAATGAACGAGGGACATTAAAAAAGGGCGAAACTTGTAACGAGCCGCACCACTTGCCGGAGAGGAATTCGGGCTGAAGTGTCCCGAAATGGCACCATAAGATCAGCGCGCCAGGTAAAAGTTTGGACGGTCCATCAGTGCTGCTCCGAGCACCCGCCCATATCCGCCCTGCTGAACGACAACGGCGATACCATCGTGAGGCGGCCCTGCCTCTGCGCGCGACATATTCACGCTCACCGGCTGCCCTTTCCAGGTGCCAATCGAACGGATTTCGCGCACCACATTGTGATACGTGATCGTGCGGCCACTGTTCTCGCCGTCGCCGATGCTGACGGTGGCCTGCGGCAGAATGCCGAACAGCCAGATCGTGGCATCGCGCTGGCCGCGATCCGGCGCAGAACCAACCGCGATGTGAATTTGCTGGCGATTGGCCTCAATCTCAACGGGAACGGCTTGCATGTCGCTAGCGCGGGCAGCGATGGCTGCCTCTACCGCTTGCGTCCTGCTGCCAACCACGTCGCTCGCGCCATCGACGATCATTTCTGGCGTGTACACGCCACCGCGGCCCAGTTCCCTCGCATAAGCCTTTTGACGGCGCGTGTTGGATTCGCTCGCCAGGGTGTCGCGCCAGCCGAGCATGTCCCAATACGTCACTGGCAGACTGACGGCGAGCACGTCCTTGCGGGTCGCCAGTTGCCCGAGAAAAACATCCGCCGGCGGGCAGGAGCTGCAGCCCTGGCTGGTATAGAGTTCCACCACTACCGGCCGCTTGCCCTTGCCGTCCGCCGGCTGCGCTATGGCTGTCGACCAGCCAACAATAAGCAATCCGGCAGCGGCAAGCATGCCGCTGTGAGGGCGGTGGCGAGACATCGGCGAGACATTACCGGCGCAGCGTTGCCCCATTCCAGTCACTTCGCCTTGAGGCCGCAGTTCGGCAATCGAACTTTTAGGAAGTGCAGCGCAATCAATCAGTTAGCCGATGCTCGGCCAATTATGCGGCCGCCAGACCGCGCAGCATGAAGGGCAGGATTCCGCCATTCTGGAAATAGGCAATTTCATCCGCAGTGACAATCATCAGCCAAAGCGGCAGCGGAGATTGGCGCCCATCCGGATGATGAATGGTCGCCGCCACCTGCATGCGCGGGGTGATTTTTCCCGATAAGGGAATGTCGATGGTCTCGCGTCCAGTCAAACCATAATCGTTGCGTGTCTTGCCGGCCTCGAAAACCAGTGGCGCGACCCCCATCCCGATCAAATTCGAGCGATGGATGCGTTCGAAACTTTCCGCAATGACCGCACGCACCCCCTGCAACTTTGGACCTTTCGCTGCCCAATCGCGGGACGAGCCGGTACCATATTCCTTGCCTGCGATCACAACCAGCGGAACATCGTTCTCCTGATAACGCATTGCGGCATCGAATATGGACATTTCCTCGCCGGATGGATCGCCGTCCGAATAGTAGATCGTGTTGCCGCCTTCGCGTCCGCCCATCATTTCGTTCCTGATGCGGATGTTGGCAAACGTGCCGCGCACCATCACGTCATGATTGCCGCGGCGCGCGCCATAGGAATTGAAATCGGCATACTCGACGCCGTGCTCGAGCAGATACTTCCCGGCGGGGCTGTCCTTCTTGATCGAACCCGCGGGTGAGATGTGATCGGTGGTAAGGGAATCGCCAAACAGCGCAAGGATGCGCGCGCCGTTCACGTTGGAAGTACCCGGCGCTTCTCGCGGCATGCCCTCGAAATAGGGTGGATTGCGGACGTAAGTGGAGTTGGGATCGAAATCGTAGGTCTTGCCGCCCTTGACCTTCACTTTCTTCCAACTGGCATCGCCCTCGAACACATTGCTGTAGCGGGCGCGAAAGCTGGAAGCCGTAATCGCCTTGCGCAGTGTCGCCGCAATTTCCGGCGGCGACGGCCAGATGTCCTTGAGGTAAACCGGTTTGCCCTTGCGGTCTGTTCCAAGCGGCGCGCGCGTCAGATCGACATTCATGGAGCCCGCAAGCGCATAGGCGACCACTAGCATCGGCGAGGCAAGGTAATTGGCGCGCACCTGAGGGTGCACGCGGCCTTCGAAATTGCGGTTGCCGGAGAGTACCGCGGCCACTACGAGATCGCCGTCGTTCACCGCATTTGCCACAGGCTCGGGCAGCGGGCCGGAATTGCCGATGCAGGTGGTGCAGCCGTAACCCACGAGCTGGAATCCGAGCTTGTCGAGATAGCTATCGAGGCCGGCCTTGGCGAAATAATCCGTGACCACCTGACTGCCGGGCGCCAGCGACGTCTTCACCCAAGGCTTCACTTTCAGTCCGCGCTCGACGGCATTTTTCGCCACCAGCCCGGCGCCGATCATCACGCTTGGATTCGACGTGTTGGTACAGGAGGTGATGGCGGCGATCACCACATCGCCGTGGCCAAGGCTGTAATCCGCATCGTGTACAGGCGCGGGCTTCAGTGCTTCGCCTTCCTTCTTGAACGTGTCCTTGAGTGCAGTGGCAAACTCCGTCGCGGCATGCGCCAGCGGCACGCGATCCTGCGGCCGGCGTGGCCCCGCGAGGCTCGGCTCGACTGTCCCGAGGTCCAGTTCCAGTGTATCTGTAAACACCGGGTCCGGCGATCTGGGCGTGCGAAAAAGCCCTTGGGCTTTCGCGTATCGTTCGACCAGTGCCACCCGCGCCGATTTGCGGCCCGTGATCTTGAGATAACGCAGGGTATCTACGTCGATGGGGAAGAAACCGCAGGTCGCACCGTATTCCGGGGACATGTTCGAGATGGTAGCGCGATCCTCAACCGTCATGTCATCGAGGCCGGAACCGAAGAACTCAACGAAGCGGCCTACCACACCCTTTTTGCGCAGCATCTGCGTAACGGTGAGCACGAGATCGGTCGCGGTTACGCCCTCACGCAACTTTCCCGTGACGCGAAAACCAATCACTTCGGGAATCAGCATGGAAATCGGCTGGCCGAGCATCGCGGCTTCTGCTTCGATGCCGCCAACACCCCAGCCGAGCACCGAAAGGCCATTCACCATCGTGGTGTGACTGTCGGTGCCCACCAGCGTGTCCGGAAAAGCGTATTCGATCGTTTTGCCGTTCTCTTTTGTCTTCCGCGTCCACACAGTCTGCGCCAGGTATTCCAGATTCACCTGGTGGCAGATTCCAGTGCCGGGTGGCACCACGCGGAAATTGGCGAAGGCCTGCTGCCCCCAGCGCAGGAACGCGTAGCGCTCCATATTGCGCTGGTATTCTTTCTCCACATTGCGCCTGAAGGCATCTCTGCGGCCGAAGCTGTCGACCATGACAGAGTGATCGATGACAAGATCGACCTCAGCCAGCGGATTGATCTTTTCGGGATCGCCGCCCAGCGCGCGCATCCCATCCCGCAGCGCCGCCAGATCGACGATTGCAGGAACGCCGGTAAGATCCTGCATCAGTACCCGCGCCGGGCGGAAGGCAATCTCGCGAGTCGACGTGCGATTCTTCAGCCACTCGGCGAAGGCGCAGATGTCGCTTGCCTTAACGGTCTGCCCGTCTTCATGCCGCAGCAAATTTTCAAGCAAGACTTTCAGGGAATAGGGTAGCTTCGAAATGCCTGTGAGGCCGTTTTTCTCGGCAGCGGTGAGACTGAAATAGACGTAGCTCTTTGTGCCGACAGTGAGTCTGCGGCGGGATTTGAAGCTATTGAGAAAGCGCGGCAATTCGGCGGCCCTTTAAAAAAACAGAGTGGATTGAGACGGTGATGATTTAAGGAGTTTCAACTCGGCTGTCAGCACCCCTGCTGCCGCATTGGCAGCGGCAACGCCGGACCGCCCGCAACGTAAAAATGCCCTATTTCCATTCCATCAACCATAAGCCGCCATAATAGGCGGCGTGGACTATCAGGTGATCGGCGCTTCGGACAGGTATGCGGGCGTATTCTCAATTTATCGTTCCGTTGCTTGCGTTTGCGGTGATATTCGCCACTCCGGCGCAGGCCGGTTTCTTTGAAAGGCTGCTGGGCGACCGCCTCGCCTCGGTTGAGGACGGCAGCTACATCGCGGGCGACAAGATCAAGTTCGGGATCGTGCGCGCGGGCAAGAATTTCCTCGTTCGGTTCGATGGCGATCCGGAAACCTTCGTCCTGTCGTCCGATCATACGTCTATGGGCGCCCGGCTGCTGAAATACGACACGGGGGAAACCGCAATTCGCGTTGCGGGCTGGGGCGCTCTGACACTTTATACCGCCTGGCAGCCGAACGGCCTACCCGCCGTTCGCACGGGAGACGTGCCGCCTTTTGCGCCCGCGCCGGTTTCTGTGCAGGACGTGCAGTTCATTGCAAACCAGGAAGCAACGCGATTCGCGAAGGTATACCACCTGCGCGTAGTTTTTCTGGTGGACTGGAGCGTACTTGAAACAAGTGGAACGCTGCGCGCCACTGCCTCCACGGCACTAGAGAATGCTTCACGCGGCCTCGAGCAATTTGTTGCGAACAAGGATGGCCGCGCACTGGTGGCGAAACGTATTCGGCGAATCACGCTGGCAACCGGCCGCCGCCCCTTGTTGCAGCTGCAGAATCGCACATTGATCGTGACGTTCAATCCGGAAGAAGGTTACGCGGGGTGCGCTTCGTCGCGCGCCATTACCCGCGAACTATGGCCGCTGCTCACTGTGGAAAAGAAACACGCCTGATCTGCGAGCGGACTGGCTCACTGCACGCTGCCGCACGCTCCGAACGGGACTTTCGCGACCGTATCGCCGTTATCGTTGGCAATCTCGTATTCGCAATCCTCAGGCGGATCGCCCGAGACGAGCGCCACCGCCAGCACGGTACCCCAAAGCTGAATCGCCTCCTTCTTCGCCCAACTAGCATTGGGGAGCCACATTCCCCGCCGATCGACGGAGATCTCATCGCCCTTTCGGAAATTGAAGTAGTAGCGGCGCATCGTTCTCTTATCCTTCTCCATAAAAATGACCGGCAACGCTCTGCGGTTCCCATCTGCGGCCCTCACAAAACGCGGCGTTTTCATGGAACCAAATTGCGGGCACATTCACGGGAATGCGCGAGGTCCCTTTCCCGAGAATCGATGTGCTGATCGCTGGCGGCGGCATGGTCGGCCTGACCTTGGCGCTGGCGCTGGCCCAAGGCGGAATATCAGTTGCCATTGCCGACCCAGTGTCTGAAGCCACGGTGCTGGCCGAAGCCTTCGACGGACGGGTGAGCGCGCTTTCCTATGCCGTCGTACGGATGCTGAGGGCGCTGGATGTCTGGCCACATTTGGAGTCCGATGCCCAACCCATTCTTGACATTTTGGTGACGGATGCAGCACTGGGCGCAGCCCCCAGCCCGTTTTCGCTGCACTTCGATCATCGCGAAATCGGCGAACCGATGGGGGCCATTGCCGAAAACCGGCATATCCGCCGCGCCCTGTTCACAGCCCTCCGCAAAACGAAAAATATCCGCGTCATTTCCCCCGCGGCGGTCCTTTCTATCGCCACGCAAACCGAATTCGCCGAAGCAAAATTGTCGAATGGCGAAACTGTCAGAGCGAGTCTTGTGGTGGCTGCAGACGGCCGCAACTCGCCGCTTCGCGAACAGATGGGCATCCGCACGATCTCCTGGTCGTATCCACAGGTGGGAATTGTGGCTGCGGTCCAGCACAACAAGTCGCACAACGGCACGGCCTACGAGCACTTCCTACCCTCCGGCCCGTTTGCGATTCTTCCGATGACGGGCAACCGCTCATCGCTTGTCTGGACGGAGCGGCAGAATCTCGCTCCGCCGCTGCTCCAACTAACGCCGGATAAATTCGAAGCTGAATTGACAAACCGTTTCGGCCACCATCTGGGCGATATCGAAGCGATCGGCGCCCGCTGGTCTTATCCCCTGCAATTCCATTTGGCTCGCGGCTACATCGCCACGCGTTTTGCGCTGGCTGGCGATTCCGCGCACGGCATTCACCCTATTGCCGGACAGGGTTTGAACCTTGGTCTCAAGGATGCCGCCGCGTTGACCGAATGCGTGCTGGAATCGGTTCGGCTGGGGCTCGATGCAGGCGATGCCGATGCATTGCGGCGCTATGAGCGCTGGCGGCGGTTCGATTCTTTTATGCTTGCCGCTGCGACCGATGGCTTGAACCGGCTGTTCTCCAACGACATCGCGCCAATTCGCGCCGTCCGCGATCTTGGGCTCGGCATCGTCGATGCTATAGGCCCGCTACGCCGCCTGTTCATGCGCAATGCCGGTGGCGACCTGGGCAAGCTACCGCGGTTGATGCGAGGCGAAGCGGTTTGATACCCCTCAGTTCAGAGTTTCCTTCCGGCGGTGGGCGAGCGCGGCAGGCAGATCTTCGTAGAACATACGCGCCTTGGCCACGATACTGCGGTGGCGAGCGGCCTCCGCTTCATCGCGGGACGGGAACTGCTCGCCCTCGAAAACGTATCGAGTGAGCGGTTGTCCGGTTCGCGCGTCCCGCACCCCTATCTCGCCCACTTCTTCCACCTGCTCTTCTGCGATCCGCAAGGTGTGCTTGTAATGGGCAAACCGGTCGCGCCGGTCGCTGATTTCATCGTCGATGCGCTGCCTGTTGCGCTCATCGAAGCGGCGCAAGGCGGCGACGAACGGCCCGCGGAAGCGATAGACCAGGATGGCGCCGATAATCAAAACAGCAGTGATAATCAGGCTGTACATGTGGCAAGCAAACTCCCCGCCGCCAATTATGCCTCGAGCGTCATCGATTCAACCGGCGTTCTGCGGACGGCATGGCCGTGTTTCAGATAATCCACACTTTGCATCTCAGCGAGACGCGAAACAGTGCGGCGGAAGCCGGCGTTGCTCTCATCTTCTTTGTAAAGCCCCTCGGGGGGTGCCGCGGCGGAACAGATCAGCTTCACGTGTTCGTCGTACAGGGTATCGATCAGAAGCGTGAAACGGCGCGCTTCATTGCGTTCCGCCGGCGAAAAAACGGGAACTCGATCGATCAGTACCGTGTGAAAATGGCGGGCGATCTCCAGATAATCTGCCGCCGCGAGCGGCTGCCGGCACAGATCGTCACATGAGAAGCGCGCCACACCCTTCGCAGCCTGCGGTACGCGCAAACGCCGCTGCAAAACGAGCAGTGTCTTCGGCTCGCCGTGCGGAATGCCTGTGAGCCGGAGCCACGCCACATTCATTTTCGCATCCGCCGCCGCGCCAAGGGGCGCGATGTAGGTGCCCAGCGCCGTCAATCGCTGTAGCCGGTAATCGGTTGGGCCATTCAGTTGGACAACATCGAGATTGCGCTCGATCAGCGCAGTGAAGGGCAGGAACAGCTGGCGATTGAGGCCGCCTTCGTACAGCCGCCGCGGCGGTGTGTTGGAGGTGGCCACAACCACCACGCCAAGATCGAACAACCTTTCGAACAGGCGGCCGAGGATCATGGCGCCGGCCACGTCCGTCACCTGGAATTCGTCGAAGCAGAGCAGCACCGCCCGGTTCGCGATGCGCCTGGCCACGATGGAAATGGGATCGTCCGCGCCGCGCTGCCGCGCCTCGTGAATGCGCCCGTGCGTCTCGACCATGAAGGCGTTGAAGTGCACGCGGCGCTTCGCCCGGATCGGCACGCGCGAGAAGAACAGGTCCATCAGCATGGACTTTCCGCGGCCAACATCGCCCCAGAGGTAAAGTCCCTTCGGCGGCTCGCCTGTTTTCGAAAACAGCGCGCGCGGGCGGTATTCGCGCAGCCGCGTTTCCAGCGCCTGCAAGCGTGCCACCGCCGCTTCCTGCGCGGCATCAGTTGCCAGCTCACCGCTCGCGAGCAGCGCGCGATAGCGCTCGAGGATGCGGTTGGACATCTATCTCACACACCGTCATCACCCGCCTTGTGCGGGTGATCCAACTTTTGTCCAAGAAGAAAATGGGTTGCCCGGACAAGCCGGGCAATGACGAAAAAGGGTGTTACGCAGCTTCCTTGAGGATTTTGCGGTTGATCAGGCACTCGGCGATCTGCACCGCGTTCAGCGCCGCGCCCTTTCGAAGATTGTCCGACACCACCCACATCGCAAGCCCGTGCTCAACCGTCGGGTCCTTGCGGATGCGCGACACGTAAGTCGCATCTTCGCCTGCGGCTTCGACCGGCGTGACGTAGCCCCCATCTTCGCGCTTGTCGACAACCAGCACACCCGGCGCCTCCCGCAGAATGTTGCGGGCCTTTTCCGCCGTGATCGGCTTCTCGAATTCAATGTTCACCGATTCCGAATGGCCGATGAACACTGGCACGCGCACGCAGGTCGCTACCACCTGAATATCGGGATCGAGAATTTTCTGCACCTCGACCATCATCTTGAACTCTTCGTTGGTGAAACCGGAATCCTTGAAGTCCTGGATGTGCGGAATGACGTTGAAGGC
>JAICVV010000044.1 GCA_025935155.1 Alphaproteobacteria bacterium | reverse complement strand
TTCCGTGCGCCGTAGGCTGGCCGCTGGTTTGCGCTTATATTCGGAAGGTGGGGTCGGGGGCGATTCCCTGCTTGAGAACGATCCGTCATTCAGGACCGCCGTTCGACAGACACGATTCGCGTGTCGGGGCGTATTCGTTGCGGCAGCCTGATTTCCGGCCGCTCACGAAGCTCTGCTGCATCGCGTTGGCAAGCACCGCACTTGGAACCATCCTGGGTATACACTCATCTGCAGCAGACGATACGCAACAGCAAACCGTCGAAACAATTGTCGTTACCGGCTCCCGCATACCGCAGACCGGCGTGATATCCGATTCACCCGTAACAGCCGTCAGCCAGCAGGAAACGAAGTTCGAGGGCACGACACATATAGAAACGCTGCTGAACAACTTGCCGTCGGTCACGCCGGATCAGGGGCAGTTTCAGACGAACAATGCTGCCGGTATTGCCACCGTCGATCTTCGCGACCTTGGCAGCCAACGCACACTGGTGCTCATCGATGGAAAAAGGCTGATGCCCGGCGATCCAACGAAGCCGGTTGCAGACCTGAACCAGATTCCGGCCGCCATGGTCGACCATGTGGAAGTGCTGACGGGAGGCGCTTCCGCCGTTTATGGCTCCGATGCATTGGCGGGCGCCGTAAATTTCATTCTGCGCAAGGACTTCGAAGGAATCGAGATTGACGGCACGTACACTGCGGGCGTGCATGACAACAACAATCCACTCGCCCAGGCTGCGATCAGGTCCGCGGAATTGCCGGTAACCGCACCGCCGGACAGTGTCTGGGACGGCCAGGACGTGGACGCAAATGTGCTCCTGGGTGTGAACTCTGAAAACGGGCGCGGAAATATCGAGATTTATGGAGGATATCGCTCAACGGAAGCATTGCGCGACAGCGGGCGGGACTATACCGCATGTCCCATTCAATCTGCGGCCTTTGCCGGAATCGCACCGCACGGCTTCTTCTGTTCCGGCTCTCCCAACTCTCCCGTGGGGTTGTTGATCAGCCTGGATGGACCTGTTCCACCGCTCAGAACCACCGAACGTGGAGATTTGGTCCCTTTCGAGGAGCCACGAGACGACTTCAACTATGCGCCGTTCAACTATTTGTTGCGTCCGGATACGCGATGGACGGCAGGCTGGTTCGGCCACTACGAGATCGACAGATCCGCCGAGCTTTACGCATCGACGATGTTCACCGATGACCGCACGGTTGTCCAAAACGCGCCGAGCGGATGGTTCGCCGGCGTGGGTCCGCTCGACGGTGCGATGGCCGTCAATTGCAACAATCCGTTCCTGGGAAGCGCCGCCGACCCTGACTCACCAGAATCGATTCTTTGCGTGGACCAGGGCCTTGGGCCGCGGGACGATGCGCATCTGCTTATCGGCCGCCGCCTTCAGGAAGCTGGCGACCGGCAACAGGATTTTCACCACGCCTCTTATCGGATTGTGACCGGTCTCAAGGGCGAGCTGGCGGAAGGCTGGAACTACGACATCTACGCCCAGTACGGAAAATCATTCTATCGGCAGACCTACCTGAACGATGCTTCGATCGCGCGCGAACAGAATGCTCTCGAGGTTGTGCTGGTAAATGGCGTTCCAACATGCAAAGCGGCCTTATCGGGCGCCGACCCGGCATGCGTTCCGGCGAACATTTTCCGGCTCGGCCAGATCGGGCCTGCCGCCGCAAAATATCTTTCTGCCAACGGTTCGCAGGAAGGCGCAACGGCCGAAGAGGTGGTCAGCGCTTCCGTAACCGGCGATCTCGCTGCCCTCGGCGTGAGATCGCCTCTTGCTGGCGATGCCATTTCTCTGGCGCTCGGTGCGGAGTACCGGGACGAGAAATTGCAAAACGGCGTGAGCGAGGAATTTTCTACGGGGGATCTGGCCGGGTTCGGCGCCACAGTCAAATCGGTGAGAGGCGGCTTCAACGTGGCCGAAGCCTTTGGCGAAATCCGCGCGCCGCTTATCGAGAATTTTTCAGCCGCCGAACTGCTGCAGCTCGATGCAGGTTACCGGTATTCCAGGTACAGCACAGCCGGTCCCCTGACCACGTACAAGATTGGCGCCGAATGGCAGCCGATCGAGGATGTCCGGTTTCGCGCGACTTACCAGCGCGCGGCGCGCGCGCCCAACGTGCTCGAACTCTTCACTCCCCAGAGCATCGAAGGCTGGGGCGTTGGCGCGAACGGCGATCCCTGCGGCACCGAGATGCTTCTGACGCAACAGCAGTGCGACCGGACGAACGGAGGAAAGCGCCTCGACGGGTATGGAACACGCCTGCTCGATTGTCCGCAAGGAGGCTGTTCCAGCATCGCCGGAGGCAACACCGATCTGAAACCGGAAGTGGGCGTGACCCGATCCGCAGGCCTCGTGCTCACGCCGGATTTTGTGGAAGGATTTTCGGCCACCGTCGACTATTTCAACATCAAGATCGCCAATGTCGTCGGAGTGCTTCCGCAGGCCGTTGTGCTGGATGCATGCGGCCTCAGCGGCAGCGCATATTTTTGCGGCATGGTCCATCGCGCGCCCGGCACCGGCATTCTTTACGGCACGTCCGGCTATATCGATTCGCGCAATCGCAATGGCGGATTGCTGCAGAGCAAGGGAATAGATTTCGAAGCGAACTACGAAACCGCTCTCTCCGACCGCGTCCCGATTGCGCCTGGAACGCTGTCCTTTAATTTTTTGGGGACGTGGACCCTTGGCCACATCATCGAACCGGTTCCCGCCACCGCGCTCAAACAGGCGGACGTTCCCGCGCCGTACACCGCCGATTGCGCAGGGTTGTTCGGCGCCGTTTGCGGAACGGCGTTGCCCGGCTGGCGGCACAAGATTCGCGTGACCTGGACGGCGCCGTGGGGCACAGCGCTGTCCGTCCAATGGCGCCATAGCGCGGCCGTCAAATTCGATCTCAACACGCAGAATCCGATCCTCAACAGCCCTTGCGGCGGCCCGTGCGGAGACGCGCCGGATGCAAGGATAGGCGCCTACGACTATTTTGACCTCGCATTAACCTGGACGTTGAATCCGCAGGCGGAAATCCGCGCCGGAATCGATAACATGTTCGACAGGGACCCTCCCATTATCGACAGCACGATATTCGGCGTGCCGCTAGGTTACGATCTGCTCGGCCGCACCATGTTTCTTGCATACACTCTCAAGGTATAGGCATTCGAGACCTGCCGCGCCATGATTCGCTTCGATCGTGTGAGCAAGACATACAAAAACGGCACCGCCGTGCGCGGCCTGTCGCTGGACATCGATGCGCGGGAATTTCTCGTGTTGATCGGGCCGTCCGGCTCCGGAAAAAGCACGGCGCTTTCCCTCGTCAACCGCCTTATCGAACCGTCTGCCGGCGTTATCGAAATCGATGGCGAGAACATCGCGCACACCAGCCCGGCCGAGCTTCGGCGCCACATCGGGTTCGTGTTTCAGGGCATCGGACTGTTTCCGCACCTCACCGTCGCCGAAAATCTCGGCATTACGCCGCGCCTGCTGGGCTGGGAGCGCGACCGGATTGCAGAACGCGCGCAGGAATTGCTGCATCTGGTGCGCCTTGCGCCCGAGCGTTACGCCGCGCGTTATCCGCGCGAGCTTTCGGGCGGCGAGCAGCAGCGTGTCGGTGTGGCGCGCGCCTTGGCGGCAGAGCCGAAAATCCTTCTGATGGACGAACCGTTCGGAGCGCTCGATCCGCTTGTCCGCGATGAGTTGGGCGCAGAGGTTCGCAGCATCCATGAGCGCCTTGGACTCACCACTGTGCTTGTCACGCACGACATGACCGAAGGATTGCTGCTGGCAGACCGCATTGCGGTGATGCGCGATGGCGGAATCGTGCAGTGCGGAACGCCGGCGCAGCTGATGAGTGCGCCCGTAGACGCGTTCGTACGGGAGATGATCGAAACCCCACGCCGCCGCGCCACACGCCTTGCGGAGATGTTGAGTGTTGCGCCGTGAACAGTAGCTTGGCGGCAGCATGGGCCGTTCTGCCCGAATACCTCAGCCAGCACGTGCTGCTCAGCGTTTCGGCCATTCTGCTGGGAACCGGCATCAGTCTTCCTTTGGCAATTGTAGCGACGGGCTCGCGCGTCCTTCGAGAGCCGGTGCTGTCCATCGCTAACATCATCCAGACGATTCCGGGCCTCGCGCTGCTGGCGCTGTTCTATCCGATCCTGCTTGCACTTTCCTCCGTCACCATGCCCGCTATCGGCTTGCGTATTCCCGCGCTGGGCTTTTTGCCCCCTCTTCTCGCGCTGACGCTCTATTCGATGCTGCCGATCCTGCGAAACACCGTTGCAGGATTGACCGGCCTCGACGCTACTGTGAGGACGGCTGCACGCGCGGTCGGCATGACCGCGTGGCAATCGCTGTGGCTTGTTGAACTGCCGCTGGCCGCGCCAGTGATCATGGCTGGCATCCGCATTGCTGCCGTGTGGGTAATCGGGACAGCAACGCTTTCCACGCCGGTTGGCCAGACGAGCCTCGGGAATTACATCTTCACCGGCCTGCAGACCGAGAACTGGGTGTTCGTGTTGTTCGGCTGCGTTGCAGCGGCAACGCTGGCGCTTGCTGTCGATCGGTTGCTGGCGCTCGCGGAGAGGGGTTTCGCGCTGCGATCGAAATTCCGCATAATGGCAGCGGCTGCGAGTGTTTCGGTCATAGTGCTTGCCAGCCTTTATCCGCTCAGCGGCGCTGCCGAACGGCAAGTCGTGATCGGTGCCAAAAATTTCGACGAACAGTATACCCTCAGCGCGCTCATTGGGGACCGCCTTGCGCAGGCCGGCATCTCCGCCACCTCTCGCAGCGATCTGGGTTCCACCATTATTTTTCGCGCGTTGGCTGCCAATGATATCGATATCTACGTCGATTATTCCGGAACCATCTGGGCCAACCAGATGCACCGCGATGACTCACCGGGACGCGCCGAAGTGTTGCGGCAGACCGCGCAATGGCTCGCTGCGAAATACGGCATTCTCGATCTGGGAGCGCTGGGTTTTGAGAACGCCTATGTGCTCGCCATGCGTAGCGACCGCGCCAAAGCACTCGGCATTCATACCCTCGCCGACCTCGCTCTCCACGCGCCACATTTGAGAATTGGTGGCGACTACGAGTTTTTCTCGCGGCCGGAATGGGCGAAAGTTGTGAACGCCTACGGCATCGACTTTCTGGCGCAGCGGAGTTATCAACCGACCTTCATGTATCGCGCGTTGCAGGACGGCGACGTGGACGTGATCGCGGCCTTCTCCAGCGACGGGCGCATTGCACAATACAATTTGACGCTGCTGTCCGATCCCAAATCTGCGTTGCCACCTTACGATGCCATTCTTCTGATTTCACGGAAGCGCATGCACGATGCGAAGCTGATTGCGGCCTTGCAGCCGCTGATTGGCAAACTCAACCTCTCATTGATGCAGCAGGCCAACCTGATGGTGGATCGGGACAAGCGCACGCCGGAACACGCGGCAAAATGGCTGGCGAAGAAAATCCGGTGACGATCAATCTTCCGGATGTGTGGCCAGCAGATTGGTGAGCGCTGCAAAAATCAGATAGGCCAGCAGCAGGGGCGCTACGCCGATCAGCAGCGCCCCGGTTATGTCGCCCAGCAGGCTGCAGGAGATCCACCGGTACAGCGTTCCCATAAACAGGAGCTGGATGCCCGCCACGCCGGCGACGCCAAGAACCAGCGCAATGCCCTGTGCCCCAAGTGGCTCGATGCGGCGCTTCCGCTCCAGCCGCACCAGCGCCGCCGCCATCCGCAAGCGCGAAATGGCCGAGCCAAGAAACACAAAACCAAGAAGCCAAGCCACGGCAGCGGAAAACGTTCGGCCGCCATCCAGGTTACAGCGAGCCAGATTCTCCTCAAGGGCGCGCTGCCCCGGCACCGCAAAGCGGATGGCCGTTTCCAGAGCATTCAGGATTCCGGATGAGAGATGATGCGGTGCGACTTCAATGAGGAAACTCAGCAGCACGAAGAGAATGAAGACGATCTCGTCGAAGCCCGGCGCGAAATGCATCGGTTTGAAGCGCGACAGCAGGTGGCCGCTGGAAAGCCCGTAGCCAGCAATGAAGAGAAATCCCATCGCCCCGAACAGCAGCATCGGAATTGCGACGCCTTCCAGCGCCGGAACAGCAGGCACATGGCTGCTCAACGCGCGCACCAGCGCATGACCGGCGGCGAACAGGCAGATTACCAACCAGCCTTTGGCGAGAAGCCGCGCGACGCCCATGCGTTCCCCTCCCCCGAATCGCCCAGCTATTGTTCAGGCATTTGCTGCCAACTTGCCATCCTTCATGCGCTCGGCGCGCAGGCTTTCGGCCATCAGGAAAGCAAGCTCCAGCGCCTGGCTGGCATTGAGACGCGGATCGCAATGGGTGTGATAGCGGTGGGCCAGATCCTCCTCTGAGATGGCTTGCGCGCCGCCCAGGCACTCGGTGACGTTCTGTCCCGTCATTTCGAAATGTACGCCGCCCGCATGCGTGCCCTCCGCGCGATGGACGTCGAAGAACGCTTTCACTTCTTCCAGGATGCGATCGAAGGATCGCGTCTTGATGCCAACCTGGCTTTTGATCGTGTTGCCGTGCATGGGATCGCAGGACCACACCACATTGGCGCCTTCCCGCCGCACGGCGCGGATGAGCCGCGGCAGTTTCTCGGCGACTGCATCCGCCCCGAAGCGGCAGATGAGCGTGAGCCGCCCGGGTTTGTTCTCCGGATTGAGCGTGACGAGCAGCTTCAGCAGATGCTGTTCCGTCATCGACGGGCCGCATTTCAGGCCGAGCGGATTTTTGACGCCGCGGCAGAATTCCACATGCGCGCCATCCGGATCGCGCGTGCGGTCGCCGATCCAGAGGAAATGGGCGCTGGTGTCGTACCACTCGCCGCTGGTGGAATCGATGCGCGTCAGCGCCTGCTCGTAATTCAGAAAAAGTGCTTCGTGGCTGGTGTAGAAGCTGGTGCCGCGCAGCTGCGGAATAGCTTCGGGCGTCAATCCGCACGCTTCCATGAAATCCAGCGTTTCGCTGATTCGCTCCGCCAATGCCTTGTAACGTTTGCCTGCCGGGGATCCAGCGATGAATCCCAAGGTCCAGCGATGCACATTGTGCAGGTCGGCGTAACCACCACTGGCGAATGCCCGCAGCAGATTGAGCGTGGCCGCCGATTGCGCATAGCCCTGCATCAGCCGGTTGGGATCGGGGGTGCGGCCTTCTTCCGTGAACTCGATGCCGTTGATGTTGTCGCCGCGATAAGAGGGCAACGTGATGCCCTCGCGCGTCTCAGTTTCCTCGCTGCGCGGCTTTGCGAACTGGCCCGCGATGCGGCCGAGTTTCACGATCGGCAAGGCGGCGCCGAACGTGAGCACGATCGCCATTTGCAGCAGCACGCGGAAAGTATCGCGGATATTGTCGGGATGAAACTCCGCGAAACTCTCCGCGCAGTCCCCGCCCTGCAACAGAAAAGCTTTGCCTTCGCACACGCGCGCCAGCGCCGCCGTGAGGTTGCGCGCTTCGCCAGCGAACACCAGCGGCGGGTGCGACTTCAGCCGGGTTTCGACCTGCGCCAACGCGGCCGCATCCGGATATTCTGGCATCTGGCTAACGGGCTTGCTGCGCCAGCTTGAAGGGCTCCAGGGCTGCGGCACGAACAATATCTCCTTTGACGCCGATATAGGCGAGCGGCAGTGCTTGCGCCAGCGCTAAGGCCGGAATGCGGTAAATCGGGCGTTCACGGAGATTTGGAGTAGCTTTTCTCTCGCATGGTGACGAGTTCTTCGGCGGCTGTGGGATGCAGCGCCACGGTGGCGTCGAATTGCGCCTTCGTCGCACCCATCTTTAGCGCCACCGCGACGATCTGGACGATCTCCGCGGCATCGAAGCCGAAGATGTGGCAACCAAGGATTTTGTCCGTCGCAGAATCCACCACCAGCTTGAACTGCGAGCGCGTGTCGCGGCCTGACAGCGTGTGCTTCAGCGGCTTGAAGGTGGACCGATAGACATCGATGCCATAGCCCGCCTCAAGCGCCCTCGCTTCGGTTAACCCGACACTGGCGATTTCCGGCCGGCTGAACACTGCGGTCGGCACCAGATGATGATCGACCGGTGTGGGGGTGTCCTCGAACACCGTGCGGACGAAGCACATCGCATCGTGAATAGCGACCGGAGTCAGCTGCAGCCGGTTGGTAACATCCCCGATGGCGAAAATGTGCGGCACGCTGCTGCGCGAATATTTGTCGACCTTCACATCGCCTTTCTCGCCCAGAGCGACACCGGCTTCTTCCAGGCCAAGGCCATCGGTATTCGGGCGGCGGCCCACGGCCAGAAGAATCTGATCGGCTTCCAGGACTTCATTGTGATCCGTCAATGCGAACAGGGCGCCGTCGCCTTTGTCGATACGCGTGAAGTTTCGGTGGCAAAGGACGCGCAAGCCATTCCTCTGCATCTCCGCCATCAGGCAGTTGCGCAAATCGTCGTCGAACCCGCGGAGCACCCTGTCGCCACGATAGACGAGCGTGGTGTCGCAACCCAGCCCATGAAAAATGTGCGCAAATTCAACCGCGATGTACCCACCGCCAACTACAATGACACGCCGCGGCAACTGCTTCAGGTAAAAGGCCTCGTTCGATGAGATACCGTGCTCGACACCGGGAATGGCTAGCGTTTCGTTCGAGGGACGGCCGCCCGTGGCAATCAGGATGTATTGCGCCGTGAAGGTGCGGCCGCTTTTCTTGAGGCGAATGGTGTGCGCATCCACCAGTTCGGCGCGCTCAAGGAAAATCTCCACGCCCGCCTTCAGAACGTTTTGCGTGTAAAGATCGGAAATCCTCGCGATTTCCTTGTCCTTGTTGGCGACCAGCGTGGTCCAGTCGAAGTGGCGCTCCGGCACGCTCCAGCCGAAACCGGCGGCGTCCTCGAAATCTTCGCCGTACTGGCTCGCGTAGACGAACAGCTTCTTGGGAATGCAGCCCCGGATCACGCAGGTGCCCCCGAACTGGTACTCCTCCGCAATTGCCACGCGCTTGCCCATCAGGCCGGCCATACGGCTCGCGCGCACGCCACCGGAGCCGCCGCCTATCACGAACAGATCGAAATTGTAGTCAGCCATGTTGTGAACGCTCCAGAACCAGCACGTCATCGGCGCTGTTGGCAACGATCAGCCTGGTAGCGAGCCCAATGAACAAGCCATGCTCCACCACGCCTGTGACCGATTTGATCGCAGCACCGAGCTTTGCCGCGTCGCCGATGCTGCCGAAGGCGCAATCGTAAATCACGTTGCCACCGTCGGTCCTAAAGGTTGCGCCATCTTTCTGGCGAAGCACCATCGGGAATTCTGCGTAACCAAGGCCGGCAACCACCGCGCGAATGCGGGTGGCCGTCACCGGATGGCCGAACTCGGTCACCTCGACCGGCAACGGAAACTTGCCGAGCCGCATCGCCAATTTCGAGCCGTCCGCCACCACAATCATGCGGTTCGATGACGATGCTACGATTTTCTCGCGCAGCAGCGCGCCGCCGCCGCCCTTGATGAGCGTGAGATCGCGATCTGCTTCATCCGCGCCGTCGATGGTGAGATCGAGCGGCGCAATTTGCTCGAGCGGGATAATCGGAATGCCAAGGCCGCGCGCCTTGATGGCGGTCCGTTCGGAGGTTGCCGCCGCGATGATATTAAGGCCGCCCCGCACCCGCGGCGCCAGCACGTCCAGAAATGCTTCCGCCGTCGTGCCGGTGCCAAGCCCCAGCTTCATGCCGGTTTGCACAAAATCCAGCGCCCGCGTCGCCGCCACACGCTTCAGCGTTGCCGTGTCCGATTCTGCCATGAGAGGACTGTAGCAGAGCGGGCGCTTCAGTCACTCGACTGTCACGGATTTTGCCAGATTGCGGGGCTGGTCCACGTCGGTGCCCTTGGCAACCGCCGTGTGATACGCAAGCAGCTGCATCGGAATGGCGTTGAGCAGCGGCGCGATCAGCCAATCGGCGGCTGGCACTTCGATGCTGGTCAGCACGCGGTCTCCCGCCTGCCCGATGCCCCGCTTGTCGGACACCAGAATTACCCGGCCGCCCCGCGCCATCACTTCCTGCATGTTGGAGATGGTTTTTTCGAACAGGGGATCGCAGGGCGCGATCACCACCACCGGCATTTTCTCATCGATCAGAGCGATGGGGCCATGCTTCATTTCTCCGGCCGCATAA
>JAICVV010000002.1 GCA_025935155.1 Alphaproteobacteria bacterium | reverse complement strand
CTCGCCGCGTTCGCCGCGCAAAAGGGTGCGCCGGTGCTGAAGGTGCATATCGAAAATGACATGCACCTCATTCGCCTTGAGCGGGGACGAATTGAATTCCGGCCGACAAACAAGGCACCGCATTCGCTTGCTGCCGATCTCGCGCAGAAGCTGAAGGAATGGACCGGCGCGCGCTGGGTGGTCAGCGTGTCACGTGAAGGCGGTGCACCGACGATCGCCGAAGCCCGCAAGGCCGCAGCGCAGGCGAAGCTTGACGCCATTGCGCAGCAGCCGCTGGTGCGCGCCGTGCTGGACCGCTTTCCCGGCGCGGAAATCGTCGGCGTGCACGATAGGCCGGCCGAGACGGGAACAGGCGTCGCAATCGAAACTTCCGAGGATTTCGCATGAACATCTCAGAACTTTTCAAGCAGGCGCAGGACGTACAGGCGCGCGCCAACGCGATGCAGGAACAACTTGCGACGATCGAGGCGGAAGGCGTGTCCGGCGCGGGGCTGGTGAAACTTGTGCTCAACGGCAAGGCGGAGTTGAAGAAGGTTTCCATCGATCCCTCTCTTCTGCGGCCGGACGGGCAGCAGGTTGTGGAGGACCTGATTGCCGCTGCGCATGCGGACGCCAAAGGTAAAGTGGAGCTCGTCGTCGCCGAGCAGATGCAAAGGCTCGCGCGCGACATGGGCCTGCCGCCCGGCATGGTGCCCGGCGCGGGTTAAGCATGGCTTCGCTGCCGGCCGGCGCGGAGATCGAGCGCCTGATTCAGTTGCTTGCGAAATTGCCGGGGCTCGGCCCCCGTTCAGCGCGCCGTGCGGCGCTGGTGCTGCTCAAAAAACGTGAGACCCTGCTTGAGCCGCTTGGTGCGGCGATGCGCGATGCCGCCACGGCGATCCGCAATTGCGAAGTCTGCGGTAATCTCGATACCGCCTCGCCCTGTTCTCTCTGTCGCGATCCAAGGCGCGATCCCGCCGTGCTTTGCGTGGTGGAAGACGTTGCCGACCTATGGGCTTTGGAACGCGCGGGTGTTTTCCGGGGCAAGTATCACGTGCTGGGCGGCGCGCTCTCCGCACTGGATGGAGTCACGCCAGAGAAATTGAACGTTGGGCCGCTGCTGACCCGCGTGCGCGACGGCGTGGATGAAGTGATCCTTGCCATGAACGCCACGGTCGAAGGTCAGACCACGGCGCACTATCTGATGGATGCGCTGGCGCCGACCAGCGTAAAGGTGACGCGCCTTGCGCACGGCGTTCCCGTCGGCGGCGAGCTCGATTACCTCGACGAAGGCACGCTTTCCGCCGCATTCAAGGCGCGAAGACCGCTCTGAATCACTTTCAATTTCGGCGGTTCGCTTGCCGGCGTCGCGCCATTTGCCTCATCCGGCAGCGCGAGTTCCACTTGCTCGATGCGCAAAGCGCGGCCTTCGATCCGCTTCATCGAAGTTTCGATTTCAACAATGTCCTTGTTGGTCCGGTCGAAATGGCTGCGCAAATTACCCACCCGCTCGCCGAGCCGCTTCACATCCTGCAACAACTCGACCACAGCGGTTTGAATCTTGTGCGCCTGCTCGCGCATCTTTGCATCGCGCATCAGGCTCTGGATAGTATTGATCGCCAGCATGAAAACATGCGGCGAGACAATCACTACCTGCATCCGGCGCGCTCTCTGCACGAGTTCGCTGCACGAGATGTGCATTTCAGCATAAATGGATTCCGACGGCACGAACATGATGGCGGGCGTCTGCACCTCGCCCGGGACGAGGTACTTCTCGGCAATATCCTTCACGTGTTTCTGTACATCCGTTTTCAACCGCGCGAGGGCGGCTTTGCGTTCGCCGTCACTCGCCTGCCGTAACGTTTCGTAGGCCTCCAGCGGAAACTTCGAATCGACGACGATAACGCCTTTCACATTCGGAACGCGGATAATGCAATCCGGCCGGCTGCCATTGGAAAGCGTCGCCTGAAATTCGTAATGGGTGGGTGCCAGTTGATCGGCAACAATCGCCTCCATCCGCTCCTGCCCGAACGCCCCGCGCGTCTGCTTGTCGGACAGGATTTCCTGCAGTGACATCACCTGCGTCGAAAGTCCGGCGATATTCTTCTGCGCCTCATCGATGACGGTGAGACGTTCCCCAATGCTGGTAATGGTTGCCGCGGTTCTTGTTGCGCTCTCAGTAAGGGATTCCGAGACGCGGCGATTCAAGGCATCGATCTGCTGGGACAAAGTGCGTTGAAGTTCCGCCTGCGCGGCAATGGTTTGCTTGAACTGGCCGGCGATTTCCCCTTGTGCCGCGATTACGTGATCGAGCCGCGGATCGAGCACCGGTTGTTCAGCGGGTTCCGGCTTTCTGCGCATCAGCGCGGCCGCAACCAGCACGGCAGAAAGGACGAGAGAGACAGCCAAAATCAGGTAAGCGGCATCCATGGCACAGGACCGGACTTGCGATTCGGCTGCATTCTACTCCGTTCTCTACTTGTACTCACTCCCTCTTTCGGAAAATCCGCAGTTTTCTTGACCCCTTGGGCCGGAACCCCTATCTCCAGCCCATGTCTATCCTCCCCATCCTGACCGCGCCCGATCCGCGCCTCAAAGCCGTGTCGGAGCCGGTTTCCCGTGTCGATGACGAGATCCGCAAGCTCGTCGACGACATGCTGGACAGCATGTACGCAGAGGAAGGAATTGGCCTGGCCGCCATCCAGATCGGCGTGCCCAAACGCGTGCTGGTGATGGATCTGGCCCAGAAAGAAGGCCGCCGCGCGCCGCAGGCCTTCATCAATCCGCGCATCCTGTGGGCATCGGACGAAACCACCGTGGTGCAGGAGGGCTGCCTTTCGGTGCCGGATATCTGGGAAGATGTGGAGCGCCCCGCACGGATTACCGCCGAGTTCCTTGATCGCGATGGCGTGCTGAAGACCGTCGACGCCGATGGCCTGCTCTCCACCTGCCTGCAGCACGAAATGGATCACCTGAACGGCGTGCTGTTCATCGATTACCTGTCGAAGCTCAAGCGCTCCATGGCGCTGCGCAAGGTGCAGAAAGCCCGCCGCCTCGAAGCGGTAAGCTAGAGAGCGCGCGTGAGCTTGCGCCTTGCGTTTATGGGCACGCCGGCGTTCGCGGTGCCCACACTTACTGAACTGATCGGCCAGGGCCACGAAATCGCTGCGGTGTACACGCAACCGGCGCGCCCCAAGGGCCGCGGCCTTTCGCCCGAACCATCGCCGGTTGAGAAACTCGCCCGGGCGCATGACCTTCCCGTCCGCACGCCCGTCACGCTGAAAGATGCAGCGGCGCAAGCGGAATTCGCGGCATTGAATCTCGATGCAGCCGTGGTGGTCGCTTACGGCCTGCTGTTGCCGAAACCGATACTCGACGCGCCCGGATTAGGCTGCTTCAACCTGCATGCTTCGCTGTTGCCCCGCTGGCGCGGCGCCGCGCCCATCCAGCGCGCGATCATGGCCGGCGATTCCGCAACCGGAGTCATGGTCATGCGCATGGAAGAAGGCCTGGACACCGGCCCCGTGTTGATGGCCGAGCGCGTTGCCATCGCCCGCAAAACCTACGGTGAGTTGCATGATGAACTTGCGCGCCTCGGCGCCGATCTCATGGCACGCGCGCTGGCGGCACTGGAGCGCGGCACCATTGCCGAACAACCGCAACCCGCCGAAGGCGCGACATACGCGAAAAAGATTTCAAAGGAAGAGACACGCATCGATTGGACAAAGGCCGCGCGCGAAATCGATTACCTGATCCGCGGTCTGTCACCCGCGCCCGGAGCGTGGTGCGAAGCCAACGGCGAACGGTTGAAGATACTGTATGCCGAACCGGCCGCCGGCAGCGGAGCGCCAGGCAAAATTCTGGATGACCCCTTGACTGTCGCTTGTGGAGAAGGCGCTTTGCGCCTGATCCGCCTCCAACGTGCTGGCAGATCCGCCATGACCGCTGCGGAATTATCGCGCGGATTTCCGCTCTACCCCGGCGACAAACTCAGCTAAACCAACTGAGAACAAGTTGGGAACATTTGTTGACTTTCGGGCACGAAGTTGCTACTTCTCGCGTCCGCTCAAGGAGGGCGGAGGCGCCCGCGATGAGCGATATTTCCGGCCAGATATGGGACATGAAATACCGCCTGAAAGCGGCGGACGGCACGCCGCTTGAGGGTGAGCCGAGGGACACCCTCGCGCGGGTGGCGCTCGCGGCCGCGCAGGGCGAAGCGCCCCAGGAGCGGACCAAATGGGCGACAGAATTCGCGCACGCCTTGGCTGGCCATAAATTTCTCGCGGCAGGCCGCATTCTCGCCGGCGCGGGTACCGAGCGGAACGTCACGCTGTTCAACTGCTTCGTCATGGGTGTGATTCCGGACTCAATGGACGGAATCTTCTCGCACCTGCGCGAGGCAGTGCTGACGCTGCAGCAGGGGGGCGGCATCGGCTATGATTTTTCCACTCTGCGGCCGCGCGGCGCCGAAGTGCGCGGCGTGGGCGCGGACGCCTCCGGCCCCGTGTCGTTCATGGATGTGTGGGACGCGATGTGCCGCACCATCATGAGCGCGGGCTCCCGCCGCGGCGCCATGATGGCGACGCTCGCCTGCGATCATCCGGATGTCGAAGCCTTCATCGATGCGAAGCGGGAACCCGGCCGCCTCACCATGTTCAACCTGTCGGTGCTGGTGAGCGATGCCTTCATGGCGGCGGTCGAGCGCGATGCGGAATGGCCGCTGCAGTTCGAGGGGCGCGTGTATCGCACCGTTCGCGCCCGCGAGTTGTGGGATCGCATTATGCGCGCGACGTATGAAACGGCCGAGCCTGGCGTCATCTTCATCGATCGCATTAATGCCGAAAACAATCTCGCCTATTGCGAAACCATTCGCGCAACCAACCCCTGTGGCGAGCAGCCGCTGCCGCCTTATGGCGCGTGCCTGCTCGGCTCCATCAATCTGGCGCGGCTGGTGAAGCAGCCGCTCGAGGATGGCGCGCAGCTTGATGAAGAAGAGCTTGACCAGCTGGCGCGCACAGGCGTGCGGTTTCTCGACAACATCATCGACATCTCGCGCTTTCCGCTGCCGGAGCAGCGCGCCGAGGCGATGGCCAAGCGCCGCATTGGGCTCGGTGTGACCGGATTGGCGGACGCGCTGATCTTCTGCCGCACGCGATACGGCTCACCGGAGAGTCTCACGCTGATCGAGCGCTGGCTGGCGCGCTTGCGCGATGTGGCATACCGCGCCTCGGTTGACCTGGCAAAGGAGAAGGGTGCGTTCCCACTGTTCGACCGTGACGAATACCTCGCGCGGCCCAACATCAGGCAGCTGCCGCAGGATATTCGCCATGGCATTGCGGCGCATGGCATCCGCAATGGCCTGCTCACCTCTATCGCGCCGACCGGAACGATCTCGCTGTTTGCCGGAAACATCTCCAGCGGGATTGAGCCCGTGTTCGCATATGCCCATTCTCGCAAGGTGCTCAGGCCTGATGGCGCCAGCATCAGCCAGGATGTCGAGGATTTCGCGCTGCAAACCTATCGCGCGAGGTGTGGCGCGGACGCGGCGCTGCCAGATTACTTCGTGAGCGCGCAGACCTTGGTGCCGGACGATCATCTTGCGGTGCAGGCGGCAGCGCAGAAATATATCGACAGCTCGATCTCGAAGACGATCAATGTGCCCGTCGATATTTCATTCGAAGCATTCGAGGATATCTACCGCAAAGCCTACTCGCTCGGTTGCAAAGGCTGCACGACCTACCGGCCGAGTGTCGCGCGCGGTGCCGTGCTGGAGGCCCGCGGCGAAGTCGCGAGCCAAACCGAGGTGCGTGAAGGCCCGCTTCTTCCTGCGCCGATCGAAAATGCGGCGGAGCCGCCGCTGCCTCTTCCGTTGCCGCCCGCGAGACCCCGGCACGAAGGCGGCGTGGTTTACATGACGCAACCGTTCGATCGGCCGGAAGTGCTGCTGGGCCAGACCTACAAGATCAAATGGACGGATTCCGATCATGCCTTCTACATCACCATCAACGATATCCAGGCCGATGGCCGCAGGCGCCCATTCGAAATTTTCATCAACTCGAAAAACATGGAAGCCTATGCCTGGACCTTGGGCCTCACCCGCATGATCAGCGCAGTGTTCCGGCGCGGCGGCGATGTTTCCTTCGTGGTGGATGAGCTGAAGGCCGTGTTCGATCCGCGCGGCGGACAATGGATGAGCGGCCGCTACGTGCCTTCGCTGCTGGCCGCCATCGGCGAAGTGATCGAGCGGCACATGATCGTCACCGGCTTCCTGACGCCGCGCGAATCGCTTGTACCCGAAGAAGCGCGCGCCATGGCCGTGGGTGCGGAGGGCGTGGCTGCAAAACCGTGCCCACGCTGCAGCTCGCCCAGCTTCGTCAAGATCGAAGCCTGCGACACGTGCCTCGCCTGCGGCTACTCCCGCTGTGCCTGAGTGGCGGCGCCTTTCATCATTCCGAATGAGAAAGCGCGAGCCCTCGTTCTGGCGCGTACCGGCTTGTCCGACGCCCGCGCCAACAGCAGCGCCGCCGCTGTTGCTCCGCTCATTCGCAAACTTGGTTATGTGCAGTTGGACCCCATCCGTGTTGTGGAGCGGGCGCACCATCACATTCTCTTCGCCCGCAACAGTGCCTATCGGCCGAAGCAGCTCGAGCGATTGCAGGCGAAGGAGCCGCCACTCTTTTTCGAGAACTGGACGCACGATTCGTCGCTCATCCCCGTCGAGTTCTACCCTTGGTGGCAGCACCGCTTTAGGGCCACGCGCAAGCGCATTGCACGGTGGCGCGAGCGCTTCTGCGACGATCGCATTCTCAAGGCTGTTCGCGCGCATGTGACAGAACATGGTGCGGTTCGGGCGCGGGACCTGCTGCATCTGGGCGGCCGCACCGGGCCGTGGTGGGGCTGGGGCCCGGCCAAAGCAGCACTGGAGTTTCTGTGGCGCAGCGGCGAACTGGCCGTCATCCAGCGCCGTGGCTTCGAAAAAATTTACGATTTGGCAGAGTGTTCGATTCCAGCAAACTTGCGTGAAAGAAAGGTCACACAACGCGACACGATCGAGTGGGCATGCGACGAGGCGTTGCAGCGTCTCGGGGCTGCCACGCCGAAAATGCTGGCCGATTTCTGGGACCATGCCTCCATTGCCGAAGCGAAGGCGTGGATCGCGGCGGAGAAGAAGCGCGGCCGCCTTCTGGATGTTGTGCTGAGAGGCGCGGCCGGACATCGGGACTTTGCGGCCATCGCCCGTCCGGATATCGCGGCGCAGATCGCAGCTTTACCCGCTCGTCCGGCCCGCCTCCGGGCCCTGTCTCCATTCGATCCGCTGTTACGCGACCGGAGTCGCGCCGAACGGATTTTCGGCTTTGCCTACCGCATCGAAGTGTATGTGCCACATCACAAGCGCAAGCATGGCTATTACGTGTTTCCACTGCTGGAAGGTGACCGGCTGGTGGGCCGCATCGACATAAAAGCCGAGCGGGAGCAGGACCGCCTTCTGGTGAAGGGGCTTTGGATGGAGGAAGGCCTGTCGCTGGGCAAGCAGCGGCGCGCAAAACTGGAACAGGAGCTCGCCCGACAGGCACGGTTTGCGGGCGTGCGCGACATCGTATTCCCAAATTCAGCGATCAAGACCGGCTAAACGGGTGGGCATGCGTTACTCGAGCCGCTTTTTTTTGTATGCGCCGTTTGTGGGGCTGTTGCTCCTCGCGGCAATCGCGATGCTTCATTGGTGGATCGTTGCCAGCGCGTGGGCCAGGAAGCTCGACGCCGTGAACGGGCACGAGATCATGCCGGGCGTCCGGATGAGCTTCTCGCAAAAAAGGCTGGCCGGATTTCCATTCCGGCTCGACACCATTCTCAAGGATCTGCGGTTAGAAGTGGCCGATGTGAGCGGTCCCATTATTTGGACCAGCGAGAATTTCGCCATGCACCGGCTCACCTACGGACGGGTACAGGCCATTCTGGAAGCGGCTGGCCAGCAAACGCTCTCGTGGACGGATGCGCATGGCGGCCAACATCGATTCGCGTTTCTCCCCGGCACGTTTCGCGCCAGTGCGATTCTGGATCGCGGCAAGCTCACGCGCTTCGACTCTGAGATCGCCGATCTGGATGGGCAGGATTTCCGCGCCGCCAATGCGCAACTTCATTTCCGAGTGCTGCGTGACGGTGCCGATCTCTATCTGCGCTTCCAGAACGCCCACGCGGCCGGCGGTTACGCGCGGGGGATCGGCCCGGAGATTTCCGCGCTTGTGGCGAATGCAAGTCTCACGAAACCCGATCTGCTGGGAAATCTTTTCCGAGGCGAACAATCGCCCAATGCAGCGCTCGAAACCTGGCGCGCCAACGGCGGCAACATCGCCATACGCGATCTTGCCGTAACCAGAGCCGACAAAATGTTGCATTTTCACGGCACGCTGTCGCTCGACGATCTGCACGATCTGAGCGGCACTCTCAGCGGCGGTCGCGGGAATCAGCTTCGGTTCGGCGGGAACGGGATGTCGCTGACGTCAGCTCCGGCGCGCCCGTGAACGGCCGAAGTTCGGCGCCGCCGTATCCTGACCCGCGTCAATGATGCTGCGCCGGATGGCGCGCGTGCGCGTAAACAGGTTAAACAGCGTTTCGCCATCGCCCCAGCGGATCGCGCGCTGAAGGGCCGTCAAATCCTCGGTGAAGCGGCCAAGCATCTCCAGCACGGCTTCGCGGTTGTTGAGGAACACATCGCGCCACATGGTTGGGTCGGAGGCCGCGATGCGGGTGAAATCGCGGAAGCCGCCGGCGGAGTATTTGATCACCTCGCCTTGCGTCACCGCTTCAAGATCGTCCGCCGTGCCGACGATATTATAGGCGATCAGGTGCGGCACATGGCTGGTGATGGCGAGCACCAGATCGTGGTGCTTCGCATCCATCGTCTCCACTTCGCTCCCGCAACGGCGCCAGAAGGTTTTGACGGTTTCGATCGCCTGCGAATCGGTGCCGGCCGCCGGCGTCAGCACACACCAGCGGCCGTCGAACAGTTCCGCAAAACCGGCTTCCGGTCCGGACTGTTCGGTCCCGGCAATGGGATGGGCGGGCACGAAATGCACGCCTTGCGGGAGATACGGGGCGACGGCGCCGATGACCGCCGTTTTGACCGAACCCGCATCGCTGACGATGGCGCCGCGCTTCAGATGCGGAGCAATTTCTTTCGCCAGCTCCGCGAAGGCACCAACGGGCGTAGCGAGAACCACGAAATCGGCATCCCGCACGGCCGCTCGCGGATCGTCGTGCAGGCTGTCGGCGAAACCGATGCGTTCCGCTGCGTCAAGCGTTTCCGGGTTGCGTGCGAAACCCGCAATGTGTGCGGCAAGCCCCGCCCGCCGCATGGCGTGTGCCATGGACGAGCCGATCAGTCCGATCCCGAGCAACGCGACTTTGCCGAACAGCGGCTTCGAATCCATGGTCATTGCGAGTCTTCTTGCGGCTTGCGCTCGATGCCTGATGTTAGTCGCCGCACAAACAAACGCAAAACCGCGCGATTGACACAGAGGGGCCGTGGCACCTAAGCGCGCGGATGGTCAGGGCCGTCGAACCGCACTTTCCTCGGGCGCTGCGTGCGCCAGGCGCGCCGCGCGGCTTTGCGCTCGAGTTCGAAGAGCCGCTGCCGCTTGCGTGCGGCCGCAACCTCTCGCCATTCACCATTGCGTATCAAACTTACGGAGAACTGAACCGCGCACGCTCCAACGCCGTGCTGGTCTGCCACGCGCTGAGCGGCGATCAGTTCGTTGCCGGCAAGCACCCGATGACGGGCCGCACCGGCTGGTGGGAGGCGATGATCGGCTCCGGCAAGCCGATCGATACCGAGCGCTATTTCGTCCTTTGCCCCAATGTCATCGGCGGCTGCATGGGTAGCACGGGACCCGCTGATACAAATCCCGCGACCGGCAAACCATACGCGCTCAATTTCCCGGTCGTAACTATCGCCGACATGATGCGCGCGGAAGCCCTGCTGCTGGATGTACTCGGCATCGAGAAGCTGCTCTGCGTTACAGGCGGATCGATGGGTGGAATGCAGGTGCTGCAATGGGCAGCCGCCTATCCGGACCGCGTGGCTTCGGCAATGCCAATTGCCACTGCCGCGCGTCACACGGCGCAGAACATCGCCCTTCACGAAATCGGCCGTCAGGCCATTATGGCCGATGGCAACTGGCGCGGCGGCCGCTATCTGGAAAAGAACGTGCGGCCGGAAAGGGGGCTGGCGATTGCCCGCATGGTGGGCCACATCAGCTATCTCTCGGAAGAAGCGCTGGCCCGCAAATTCGGCCGTTCCCTGCAACACCGAAATGCGTTGTCGTTTGCCTTCGAGCCGGACTTTCAGGTCGAGAGCTATTTGCATCATCAGGGCACCACCTTCGCCGAGCGGTTCGATGCCAACTCCTACCTCTACATCACCCGCGCGATGGATTACTTCGACCTGGCCGCCGATCACGGGGGCGACCTGAAAAACGCGTTCCGGAAAGTCACGGCGCGTTTTCTTGTCGTTTCATTCACCAGCGATTGGCTGTTTCCCACATCCGAAAACAGGGCGATTGCCGAAGCGTTGCGCGAAGCCGGTGCAAAGGTCGAGTTTCACGAGATCGTAAGTCACCGCGGCCACGACGCATTCCTGCTGGACGAGCCACAACTGTTCAGCCAGGTGCGGAATTTTCTCGGTTCCGTCGCCGCACAACAGGGCATTGCGTAGGGACCAGGAGAGCCGCGCCTCCCGCGGCTCTCCTGCACGTAGCGGGTTTAGCTTTTTTCGGAACCAAGCAGCTTCAGGGCCTGCGCGAAGTGCGCGGTGCCCATCTTGTAATAACCCCGACTGCAGTAAAGCAGCGCTGAATTGCGCTCCTTTGCTGCTTCATCGCGATTTGCCGACTGGCTGTTTTCAAGCGCCGTCTTCACCTGTGTGTCCATCTGACGGCAGTCGGAATCGCTGGGATCGGCGGCAAGGGCAGCTGACGATGATATCAGACCAAGGGACAGCACGGACCCTGCAATAAAAGTGTACCGCATTTTATATTCCTCCGGTTGCACCCCGGCACGCGATGCCGGTGCGCGGGAAGTGGGGTTGCTGTGCCGGCAAAAAAGAGCATGGAGAGCATGAGGGGTTTGCGCTGGTGTAACGCCTTCGCTTCGTTAGCGGCAATGCGCAGTGAAAACGTGCTTTGCCGCTTCTCATGCGCGGGTTGCATAGCGCGTTTGCCGACGGTTCATCGCGGCATCACCCTCACATTTTCGCGATAGAGATTTTGCGTATCGCGAGGCTAACGTGAACTTTCTTTCAGGCCCGCGCAGGTGAAAGAACCGGCTTCATCCGCCGCGCCTTTTTGAGTGGCGCCGGTGCATACATGGACTTCGATGCTTCCACCACATGCACGCCGGCGAGCCGCGGCCAAAGCATCGTGCCGGCGCGCTCCCACGCCGTGCCGGTTCGTACCAGCCGCCGCGTTTTGATCGGCGGCAGCAGCAGCGCCGTGCCCCATCGTTCCGGCACAAACATGGTATCGCGAAGGAGACGGTCGAGCTGGTTGCGGCTGAAGGGGCGGCCATACGCAAAGGGAGAGCGATCCACCTGAGCCCAGAGACTGGTGCGGTTCGGCACCACCACGAGCAACCGGCCATGCGGCGCGAGCACGCGCCAGACCTGCCGCATAAAGGGTCTTACGGATTCGGCGGCTTCCAGACCGTGGATCAGCAGAACCCGGTCAAACAGCGCATCGGGAAAAGGGAAGCCATCTTCTTCGGATATGGCCGACAACGATCTCTGGCTGGGCCACCGAAAGGCGCCCAAACCTTCGGGGATGAGGGCAATCGTCCGCTCCGCATCCAGAGTAAAGGTGCGCAAATAGGGGATCGCAAAACCGAGGCCAAGCACGCGCGTGCCGCGCAGGTCCGGCCAAACCGTTTTCAGCCGCCGCTGGATCAGACGGCGGGTGACCTGGCCGAGGGCAGAGACGTAAAACGCTGCCAGATTCTCCGAATCGAACAGCATTGTGCCGGCGTTTCCTCTCAGTTGCCCGTTCAACGCTAGCACGGCCGCTGATAGGTTACACTTGTGAGAGGTGCCCATGCCGCTGACAGTCGAACCGGTCCCCTGCCTGACCGACAATTACGCCTACCTGCTGTACGATCCGGCAGATGCCCTATGCGCGGTTGTGGACCCATCCGAGCCGGAGCCGGTGAAGCGGGCGCTGGCGGCCCGCGGGCTAACGCTCACGCATATTCTCAACACGCATCATCACTTCGATCACACCGGCGGCAACGTTCCGTTGAAGGAGGAATTCGGTGCCGTCGTGGTGGGTCCAGAAAAGGACCGCGAGCGGATTCCGGCGCTGGATACCGGTCTAACCGAGGCGGCGCCCTGGCAATTTGGGTCGCACACCGCGCGCATTCTGGAAATCCCGGCGCACACGCGCGCGCACATCGCTTTTGTATTCGGCGACGAGGGCGTCGCCTTCACCGGAGACACGCTGTTCGCCATGGGTTGCGGCAGGCTGTTCGAAGGCACGCCGCAAATGATGTGGTCCAGCCTGTCCAAACTGATGCAATTGCCGAACGACACGCTCATCTATTGCGGTCACGAATACACGTTGAGCAACGGCCGTTTTGCGCTGACTGTTGAGCCGGACAACCAGGATCTTCAGGTGCGCATGCGTGCGGTGGCAGAATTGCGCGCGCAATCGCATCCGACCGTCCCTTCAACAATGGGTCTGGAGAAGAAGACCAATCCGTTCCTTCGTCCAGCCTCACTGGAGATCAGGCACACACTGGGAATGGAAAATGCGGACAATGCCGCTGTCTTCGCGGAAATCCGCCGTCGCAAAGACGTCTTCTGAGATGCAAGATCAGGCAGCGAATTCGAGCGCAATCGCGGTGAAGTGCAGCATGGCTGCGACCAGCACGAACCCGTGCCAGATCGCCTTGTGAAACGGAATGCGCTCGATCATGTAAAACGCGATGCCCGCCGAGTAGACAACACCGCCGGCGATCAGCAGCCAGAAATCGACCGCGGCCACCGTGGACGCCAGCGGCTTGAGGACCGTCACCGCCATCCATCCCATCGCGATGTAAAGCGCGATGCCCGCCAGCTCGAAGCGGCGGGGGAACGCGATCTTTAAAACAATCCCGAACGTGGCGCACGACCATATGGCCGCCAGAATGATGGCATCGGCCGGATGTGACAGCCGGTTCGCCGCAAACGGCGTGTAGGTGGCTGCGATCATGATGAAGATTGCGGAATGGTCGAGCCGCCGGAGCCATTGCTTTGCCGGACGGTGCGCCGGCCACAGATTGTAGGTGGCGGACGCGATAATCATCGCGAGCAGCCCGGCGCAATAGACCGAGACGCTGATCACCACCGATAATCCGGTGATATGCCATAGCAGCCAGAGCGCCGCGTTCAGCGCGAAGATCACGCCGGCAACGTGGATCGCCAAGTCTACAGTGCGCTCGCGCCGGGAGTACACCCGCTCTGCAGGCGTGGAGATCGAAGTGACCATTGCGGCCACTATGAGCACGCGCTTGCGAAAGAACAACGATAGCAAAACGGGGTTCACGGAACCTTCGCTGCACTCCCATCCGTTATCTCTCCGCCGTAATGGGGGAGCATTGCCGATGGGAACCTGTGCCTCTTTTCTATGCACCACACTGGTCCTATCGCTGTTGGGGAGTGCAGGAGCCGCGGCTGGAGCCAAATGTCCTGTCAATCAGGATCAGCTCGTGAAGGCGCTCAAGAGCAGCGTGAAGGCGAGTGGCGGCCCAGGCAATGGCGGCCTCGACAACAACATGTGGGCGGCCGTTGTGGCGCGGGATGGCGTGGTTTGCGCCATTGCCCGAACCGGCAACAACGTCGGCGATCAGTGGCCGGCAAGCCGCGGCATTGCCATCGGTAAGGCAACCACGGCGAATGGGGTCTCTTTGCCGAAGTTCGCTCTTTCGACTGCCAATCTCTGGGCTGCATCGCAGCCGGGCGGATATCTCTATGGTGCCATCACAGCGGCACCGCCGGATCCTACGGCTCTGTATGCTGGTCCATCGGAGAGCTATGGGACGGCTACCGATCCGGCGCTGGGGCATGCGGTGGGGGGCACGATTGTATTTGCCGGCGGCCTCGCGCTTTACAACGGCAGCGGCATACAGGGTGCGCTTGGGGTTTCCGGCGATGCCTCGTGCGGCGACCATAACGTTGCCTGGCGGACGCGGCACGCGCTGGGGATGGACAAGGTGCCGGGTGGCCCAACCAACAAACACAACGATGCGATCGTTTACGATGTGGGGCCGAACGGAAAATCGAAATCCGGATTTGGCCATCCTACTTGCGGTCACACCGAAGCGCAGGTCGCAAAGCAGATCGGCGCTAGCGCAGACGGTGCAGCGAAGTAATTGCGCGCGCACTCGGCCCGGTGACTGGCGCTTGGCGTTGTGTGCATCGCTGCAGGTCCTTACAGTCGTCGTGCCCTTTGCCGTAGGTTCGTATGCATCCCAGTCTGGTGAGAAGCGCCAAGCGCGCCATCCCTCTTCATGCCGTCACGTGCGCCAATCTCAAGCGATGGCTGCCCACGCATGGAAAACGGGAAGCCGAGTGGGCACGCGCGGCAAACTTCGCCGCCAAGCAATATGAAATCCTTCTCGTCCCCGGCGCGAATGGTATCTCCAGTGCTGTAATGGGACTGGGCGCAGGCGGCGATCCCCTGGCGCTTGCGGCCTTTTCCGAAACGCTGCCGCCGGGCGTTTACGCCTTGGGCGATGTGCCGGCAGAGATCGGTGGCGCGCGGGGAACACTGGCCTGGGTATTGGGAACCTACCAGTTCGACAGGTACCGGAAGAAGCAGGCGCCGCAATGGCCGAAGCTGGTCCTTCCGCGCGACGTAGACGGTGACGAAATCGCGCGAATTGCCGAAGCGGTGTTTCTCGCCCGCGATCTGGTGAACACGCCTTCGAACGATATGGGGCCGGAAGAGCTTGCGGCCGCGGCGCGCGACGTCGCGCGAAAGCACGGCGCAAAATTCACGCAGATCGCTGGCGATGAGCTGATTCAGAAAAATTATCCGCTGGTGCATGCGGTTGGCCGCGGCTCCGCGCGCGCGCCGCGGCTGATCGATTTTTCATGGGGGGATACGAACGCGCCAAAAGTCACGCTGGTGGGCAAGGGCGTGGTGTTCGATTCCGGCGGCCTCGATCTCAAATCCGCCTCAGGCATGCTCACCATGAAGAAGGACATGGGGGGCGGCGCGGCCGTACTCGCCGTCGCCAGCATGGCAATGGACGCGAAACTGAAGCTGCGCCTGCGCGTGTTGATTCCAGCGGTGGAAAATTCTGTTTCAGGATCCGCGTACCGTCCCGGCGACGTGCTGAAGAGCCGCAAAGGCCTCACCATCGAAATTGGGAATACGGATGCGGAAGGGCGGCTGGTGCTGGCGGATGCGCTGGCCGAAGCGGACAACGAAGCGCCGGAATTGCTGATCGATGTCGCGACGCTGACCGGCGCAGCCCGCGCCGCCACCGGCATGGAACTGCCGCCGTTTTTCACCGATGACGAGCAGCTGGCCAGCGATCTCATGCGCTGCGCCACCGAAGCGCACGATCCGTTGTGGCGCCTGCCGCTCTGGCGCGGTTACGAATCGGCGATCGCAAGTCCGATTGCCGATCTGAACAACAATCCGGATTACAATCTCGCCGGAGCAACCACGGCCGCCCTGTTTCTCAATCGCTTCGTATCGCGCGCGAAATCCTGGGTGCATTTCGATATTCCGGCGTGGGTGGATCGTCCGAAACCTGGCCGCCGCAAAGGCGCGGAAGCCAATGCTGCCCGCGCGATCTATGCATTGCTGAAATCGCGCTACAGCTAATATCCGCGCGCGGGATCGACGATGTTGCCGAGCGGCTGGCCGCGCTCGAAACGGGCGATACCATCGGCCACGTACTGCGCCGCCACGCGCGGTTCCGAAATCGCAGCGATGTGCGGCGTCACGGTGATCTTGGGATGTGTCCACAACGGATTGTCTTCGGGTAATGGCTCGGTATTAAACACGTCGAGCGTGGCGCCGGACAGATGGCCGGAATCGATGGCTTGAATGAGATCGGCTTCGACAAGATGGCCCCCGCGCGCGACGTTGATAACAAATGCACCTGGTGGCAGCCGTGCAAAAAGATCGGCGTTGAGGATATCGCGCGTGTCCGGCGTGAGCGGCAGCAGACAGATCAGAATGTCGGTGCGTGCAAGGAACGCGGAGAGTTCTTTCTGCCCGGCGAAACTCTCCACGCCGGATACACTACGCCGGTTTCGGCTCCAGCCGGCCACGGCAAAATGCAGATCGCGCAGGCGTTCGGCGGTGAGCGTTCCGATTTCGCCCAGCCCCAGAATACCTACGCGCGTGTCTTGCGCGCGCCTGGGAAGCAACGCCTGGCGCCATTTGTGTTCTGCTTGCGCATGATCGAAGAATCGCTGCATGCGATAATGCATCAGCACATGCAGCACGCAGTACTGCGCCATTTCGCGCGACAGCGTGTGGTCCACAAACCGTATCAGCGGCACACGCCGCGGATATTCGGGATCGGAAAGGATGCCGTCCACGCCAGCGCCCAGCGAGAACACCGCTTTCAGATTGGGCAGAGATTTCAGCACCCCGTGCGGTGGGCGAAAGGTGAGAACGTAATCGATATCGCGGCTGTCGTGTTCATCGCGCCCATACACGCGCACGTTCAGTTCCGGCGCGAGCTCTGCCAGCGGCGGGATCCACACTTCGGCCCAATGGGAAGGCACCACAAGCAGCAGCGTGCTCATACGGCAAAGTCCGCCGCTTTCGCGCGGCGCGGCAGATCAGGGCTTCTTGGGCTGCGTAGTCGAAGGCTGTTTGCCAGTGGCGGCTGGCGGATTGCCGCCGGCACTGTTGTCCTTTCCTGCCCCGCTGTTGGAAGGACGGCTGGCATTCCCCGCGCTGCCTGGTGCAGCGCTGCCCGAACCGGCCATTGCCGGCTGGTTGCCCGGCGCAACGGCTGCTGTGCCGTTCGGTCCCTTTCCGGTCGCCGGAGCGCCTGCACCTGGTGCTGGGGCAGCAGCGGGCGCTTTGCCATTGGCGGGAGCGGCCGCGGGTGCTGCTTTCGCCGGCTGCGGCGGCGGGATCGGCGCAGGGGAATCCATATCGGTTCGCAGATAGGCAATCAGGTTGATGCGATCCTCGGCCTTGGGCAGGCCGGCGAAGCTCATCTTCGTGCCGGGGATGTAGGCGCCCGGCGACTTCAGGAACTTGAACAGCTCGTCATAGCTCCAGCTGCCCCCCTTCGCCTTCATGGCGGCGGAATAATCGAAACCGGGATGAGAGGCGCGCGGGCGGCCGACCACGCCCCACAAATTGGGGCCGATCTTGTTCGGACCACCCTTGCTCAGATCGTGGCACTGCTCGCAACGCGTTGAAATCGATTTGCCTTCGGCAACGTTCGCCTTCGGCAGCACGGTGCCCCAATCCGGCAGCTGTTCCTCGGCGGCAACCTGAGTCGTTCCCGTTCCGGTGGTCGTCTCGACGCCCTGCACCACATATCCGGGCTTTGCCGGCTGCTCGACCTCGAAAATAAAGCCGGAAGCGATTTTCACCGCGACCACGAACAGCAATGTGCCGAGCACTGCACCGGCGATCTTGTTCCACTCAAAGGAATCCATAAGGTCGGGCTCCGCTGTCGCGATGTTTGGAGGAGTGGAGACCGCGGAAGAATGCCCGCGATACCCCCCGAAAAACGGGGCGACATTACTAGCCGGCTCTCATGCGTCATTGCGGCGAAGCGTCGCATAAGTTTCGGGATTACAAGTAGTTCGATGAATCCTGTGGTGATCATTCCTGCGCGTATGGCGTCAACGCGGCTTCCCGGAAAGCCGCTGGCGACGATTGCCGGTGTGCCGATGATCGTGCGCGTGTGGCAACGCGCGGTTCAGGCCAATGTGGGGCCGGTGATTGTCGCCGCGGCAGAGCCGGAGATCGCTGCAGCCATTGAACAGGCGGGCGGCCGCGCGGTGCTGACAGCACCGGATTTGCCATCCGGTTCGGATCGGGTTTTCGCGGCCTTGCAAGAAGCCGATCCGGACGAGACGCACGATATTGTGGTCAACTTGCAAGGCGACCTGCCTGCACTGGATCCGGATTCCATTCGGGCGGCGGTGGAAGCGCTTGCTGCAACAGGCGCCGACATCGCGACGCTGGCCGCGGAGATCGACAATGAGGCCGATCGCGACAATCCGAGCGTTGTGAAGCCGGTGGTGGCGTGGGGCGTTTCCCGCGAACGCGGACGCGCGCTCTATTTTACCCGCGCACGCGCGCCCTGGGGCGAGGGGCCGCTGTTTCATCACATCGGGATTTATGCGTTTCGCCGTGCGGCGTTGTCGCGCTTCGTGCAACTCGCGCCATCGCCACTGGAAAAGCGCGAAAAGTTGGAACAGTTGCGGGCGCTGGAAGCGGGAATGAGCATTGCCGTCGCGCGCGTGGCGCAAGTGCCGGTCAGTGTGGATACGCCGGAAGATCTTGAGCAAGCGCGTTCGTGTCTCGAGCGGAATGACTAGGATGAGTGGACAACAGCAGCCGAACCGCGTCGCCTTCCAGGGAGAACCGGGCGCGTATGCCAACCTGGCGGCGCGCGAGGCGCTGCCGCACGCGCTGGCGGTTCCGTTTCCGACGTTTGAGGATGCCATCGCGGCAGTGCGGGAGCGGAAGACCGAACTCTGCATCATTCCGGTGGAGAATTCGCTGCATGGCCGCATCGCCGACATCCATCATCTCCTGCCGGAAGCCGGCCTCTATATCGTGGGCGAGCACTTCCACCGCGTGCGCCATCAGTTGCTGGGTATTAAGGGCGCGCCCGTTGCGGGACTGACGACGGTGTTCAGCCAGGGCCCGGCATTAGGCCAGTGCCGCAAAGTCATTCGCGAGCTGAACCTGCATGCACAGGTGTGGCATGACACGGCCGGCTCCGCGCGCCATGTGGCGGAATTGAAGGACGCCGGCGCCGCTGCCATCGCCTCATCGCTGGCCGCCGAGATTTACGGTTTGCAGGTGCTGAAGCCCGATGTGGAAGACGCCGCGCACAATATGACGCGCTTCCTCATCATGGCCGCGGAGCCCGACGATGCCGCGCCGGACGCCGGTGCGGTGATCACCACCTTCATTTTCCGGGTGCGGAACGTTCCGGCGGCGCTCTACAAGGCGCTGGGCGGCTTCGCGACGAACGGTGTCAACATGACCAAGCTGGAGAGCTACCAGCTGGGCGGCTCCTTCAACGCCACGCAATTTTATGCCGATATCGAAGGACACCCGGACGAGCGCGGCGTGCGGCTGGCGCTTGAGGAGCTGAAATTCTTTTCGGCCACAGTGACTGTGCTGGGCGTCTATCCAGCCCACCCATTCCGCAAGCAACTACCGGCGATTTGAATAGAGGCACCGCGGCTCAGCGCGGCGCCTCCGCCATCCGGATTTACTCTGCCGCTTCGGCCAATTGCGGCGCGGCTTCCAGCACATCGTTGCCGACGTGGCCCTCGAACTTGCGGAAATTGTCGCGGAACATGCCGACGAGCTTCTTCGCCTGCGCATCGTAAGCCGCCTTGTCCGCCCAGGTTTCGCGCGGGTTGAGGATTTTCGAATCCACGCCGGGTACAGACACCGGCACCCGGAAACCAAAGTTCGGATCGACGCGCATTTCGGCATTGGCGAGCGAGCCATCCAGCGCCGCGTTCAGCAGCGCGCGCGTCGCCTTGATTGGCATACGATAGCCCACGCCAAATGCGCCCCCCGTCCAGCCCGTGTTCACAAGCCAGCAGTCGGAGCCGTGCTGTGCAATGAGGTCGCGCAGCAAATTTCCGTATTCGGTGGGGTGGCGCGGCATGAAGGGCGCGCCGAAGCAGGTGGAGAATGTCGGCTGCGGCTCCTTGCCCAAGCCCTTTTCCGTGCCGGCCACCTTGGCGGTGAAGCCGGAGAGGAAGTGATACATCGCTTGGCTGGGCGTGAGCTTGGCAATCGGCGGCAACACGCCAAACGCATCCGCCGTGAGGAGGATGATGTTTTTCGGATGGCCGGCGCGGCCGGTGTCGCTGGCGTTCGGGATGTAGTCGATGGGATAGGCGGCGCGCGTGTTCTCCGCATATTTCGCATTGTTGAGGTCGAGTTCGCGTGTAGCCGGATCCATCACCACGTTTTCCAGCACGGTGCCGAAGCGCTCGGTGGTGGAGTATATTTCCGGCTCGCTTTCGCGGCTCAAACGAATGACCTTGGCGTAGCAACCGCCCTCGAAATTGAACACGCCGTGCTCGCTCCAGCCGTGCTCATCGTCGCCAATCAAAGTGCGCGATGCATCGGCGGATAATGTGGTTTTGCCGGTACCGGAAAGGCCGAAAAAGATCGCCGCCTTTCCGTCGGCGCCGACATTGGCCGAGCAATGCATGCCCATCACTCGCTTGGGGGGCAGCAGGTAATTGAGGATGGTGAACACCGACTTTTTCATTTCGCCGGCGTAGGAGGTGCCGCCGATCAGCACCAATTTCTTCGCGAAGTTCACGGCAATGATCGTTTTGCCGGCGCTTCCATGCCTTGCCGAATCGGCCTGGAAGTTCGGTAGATCGATCACAGTGGCTTCCGGAACGAAGGTCTTCAGCTGCTCCGGCGTGGGGCGGATCAACAGGTCGTGCACGAAGAGCGAGTGCCAGGCGTATTCGGTGATAATGCGAACGGGCAGGCGGTAAGTCAGGTCAGCGCCGCCGTACAAATCTTTCGCGAACAGCTCACGGCCTTCCGCAAATTTCATCATGTCCGCGTACAGCGCATCGAACTGCGCGGGCGTTATCGATTTGTTGGCGTCCCACCAGACGGTTTTTTCGGTCGTCGCATCCCGCACGGTGAATTTGTCGTTGGCTGAGCGGCCGGTGTGCTGTCCAGTGAGCACCACGAGCGGGCCATTTTTGGCCACGTGGCCTTCGCCGCGCTTAACCGCCTCTTCATAAAGCGCGGGCGCCGAAAGGTTCCAGTTCACGGCCTTCAGATTCCGAAAGCCCTGTTGCTCCAGCCCGAAGGCTTGCCCGTCCGACATGATCGCTCCTGCAAATGCGCCGCCGCCGCGCTTTGCTCACGCGATCCGGCGGTTCGTGTTGAGGTCAAACATAGGCGCGAGGCGCGCCTGCCGCAAAGTTCCCACCAGATTTGGCCCGGAAAAGCAAGGAATTCCGGCCTTTGTGGCTGCGCCATGCATCGGCGCAATTCTCCGAAAGGCCGATCTGTTCTAAGGACACCGAATGGCGCTTTCGGACGAAGAACTGGAACGATATGCCCGCCACATCGTGCTGAGGGAGGTAGGTGGGCCCGGCCAGGCGCGGCTGCGCGCCGCGAAGGTGCTGGTGATCGGCGCGGGCGGGTTGGGCAGCCCGGTGATCCTGTACCTGGCCGCGG
>JAICVV010000060.1 GCA_025935155.1 Alphaproteobacteria bacterium | reverse complement strand
TCCCGTCAAGGAGGAGGTTGAACGAGTCGCGGGCCGCCACAATTTGGCGGTCTACCTGGTCAGCAATGGAGGATTGCGGCCAAGCGCCAATCCACTATTCCGGCACGTTACGGTGACGCAGTCACCAGATGCGGCCGATGACTGGATTGTCGAGCACGCAGGCGAAGACGACATTGTGATCACCTCCGACATTCCGCTGGCATCGCGTTGTCTCGCGAAGAGCGCACGGGTGCTCGGGCCGACGGGCAAGGCCTTCACGACTGAGAGCATTGGCATGGCGCTCGGCATGCGTGACCTACAGCGGCACTTGCGGGAGGTAACCGGAGGACAAACCTACAACGCCGGCTTCTCCAAGCAGGATCGCTCGCGATTTTTGAGCGCGCTGGAGAACCAAATCCAAGCCGTTCGGCGGCAAGGTAGCGGGCGCGGCAGCGCCTGAAGCTGTGCCCCCTCATGGGAGTTGTTCGCGCATACTCCCAGCGTCAGCGCAAAGCCGTAATTGTCCCACTATTCCGCGCTTTATGGCAGAGGGCATGAGAAGGAGCGCGGTCCCGATTGAGGCTTACAGGCAGTCCAGCGCGCGCCTATTGCGGCGCGAGAGTTTCGCGTGGAGAAGCAGGGTTGTGAGGGTGCGATCTAGCTGTCGTATCTTTCAACCCCGCTTCCTTGGCCGCCGTCTCGGCTATGTGTGCCCACTCAGTCGCGACCTCAAGCAGGCGCTCCTTCAAGTGAGCGTATTCCGGTTTCTCGGCTGCCTCGCGTAGCTGACGTGCCACGCTCAAGTAGTGAGCAATAGTCTTTTCGGATTCGTTTGAAAGGGACATAGCGCACCTCCCGTTTTGCCCTTCGAGCGGGAGTGCGGACACAAGCTCTGGAAAGTGCCCCTGATGTCTCTCAAGCGCCAGCGCCCATTTTTGCCTGCTGGCGACAAAGACACTCTACGCCCAAAAGCTGCGCGAGTCTTTAGCCTATGATGTTGCTTTGGGCAGCCGGTTTGGTAGCTTCTGGGGGGCTTGGCGGCGCGGAAAAGCGCATGACGGCTCACGATCTGCCTGAAGAACGCCGAGTGCGGTATCTCGCACGGGCAGAGGCAGCGCGGGTCAAGGCAGAAGAAGCCACTGACAAAGATATTCGGGAATGGTGGGCCAGCGCCGCAAAGGCGTGGCAGGATCTGGCTGACGGTCTGCGGGCAGCCTGATAGCTAGCAAATCGCGACTATTTCTCTAGATTCTCGCCGATGTGCGGCAAGTTCACTGCAATGGCGTCCTGGCGGCGCGTTGTCTCTTTCTCGCGGGGCTTCACAGTACAGCCGGGCGCCGATGAGCGGGTCACCTACCGGCCCATGATGCCGCTACCCATTATTGTGTGGGACGCGGACGCCAAACAGCGGCGCGTGCTGTCTATGCGTTGGGGCTTTCCGGCACTCAATAATTTTCTCACGCCGAAGCACATTCACGCGCGCTCCGAGACAATCGACATCACGCAAGCCTTCGGGCCGCTGTTCCACGCAGGTCGGCGCGGCATTGTTGTTATGCAGACCTTCAACGAGGGGCTTGAGCTGCCGAGCGGCAAAACCGAACAATGGACGATTGACCCGGGCGATGGCGTTCCGCGCGGATTCGCGTTTCTGTGGCAAGGCTACGAGATGGAAGGGGCGAAAGAGCCGATGCTCGCTTGCGTGATGGTGACGGTCCCTGCCAGCCAGCTTATCGCGCCCATCACTGACCGGATGCCAGCAATCCTCGAGGATGCTGACTGGACAACCTGGCTGGGGGAAACGGACGCGACGCCAGAACAGGTGAAGGCAACGCTTCGCACGATGGAAGGCGTCAACTGGAAGATGGAGCGTGAGGCAAGGAAGGCTACGGCGCGCCCTGAGGCACCGACTCTGTTCTGAGGTGCTTTTTTTGCGTCTTTTGCCCGCTGCCGGTCGGCAGCAAAATCAGCTCGCGGGCCGTCTCGACTTTGGTACTTTGGACTGCACGGATTTTGCACGGATTTGTTCTCTGTTTCGCTCCGATTCACGCCCTTTCATTCCAATTGGGTTGGCAGCCGGTTCTTCTGCATGCCTTGATTTGCTTGATAAAACTGGTGCCGGAGGTGAGAATCGAACTCACGACCTACCCCTTACCAAGGGGTTGCGCTACCACTACGCTACTCCGGCGTCCGGGCACCCGGGCGCTGCCTATAGCTTAGGCCTCGCAACAGGGAAAGGGCGGATGACGGCCCAATCGGATGCACGAAAAAATCGGCTGGCCAAAGCGCTGCGCGCCAATCTGAAGCGGCGGAAGCGGCAAACACCAGAGATGGCCGAACCAACGGCTGCCTCGAATCGAGCCGAGCGAACCGGCAACAAGCAGATCGCCGGCCGCAGCCCCTCCGGGCACCAACAGTAAAAGCGAACGCGTTCGCGTCAGGCGCGAACGTGCGAACAGGCAGAGAATGGATCGTATCCGAATTAAAGGCGGCAACGCTCTCAATGGCGAAATTCCCATCAGCGGCGCCAAGAACGCGGCACTGCCGCTCATGGCGGCCTGCCTGCTTACGGATGAAAAACTGACCCTGCTCAATGCGCCATGGCTTGCCGATGTCGGTTTTATGGGCGAACTGCTGCGCAGCTTCGGCGTGGAGACAAGCTATGTCCGCGGGCCTGGTTTCGGTGAAGGCGGGCGCTGGGAGCTCACGGCGAAGAACATCGTCAACACCACGGCCGATTACGACATCGTGCGCAAAATGCGGGCGAGTTTTCTGGTGTTGGGGCCGCTGGTTGCCAGGTTTCACAGGGCGAAAGTTTCCCTGCCGGGCGGCTGTGCGATCGGTGCCCGGCCGGTGGATTTGCATCTGAAAGCGATGGAGGCGCTCGGCACCGAGATCGTGCTCGACCAAGGCTATGTTCTGGCAAGTGCACCGAACGGTCTTACAGGCGCGCGCATCGAATTTCCGTTCGTGTCGGTCGGCGCAACGGAAAACACGCTGATGGCGGCGGCATCGGCCAAAGGCGAAACGATTCTCGCCAATGCGGCGCGCGAGCCAGAAATTGTAGACCTTGGCCGTTGCCTCATTGCCATGGGCGCGAAAATCGCCGGTCTGGGAACCTCTACAATTGCTGTCGAAGGCGTTTCCACGCTTCATGGCACCACCCATGCGGTGCTGCCGGATCGCATCGAAACCGGTACCTACGCGATGGCAGCGGCGATCTGCTGCGGGGAAATTGAATTGACCGGCACGTCCGCAGATCTCATCGGGTCTGTCATTCCGCTATTGCAGGCCGCGGGAACAACCATCTCACCCACGCACATGGGCATCTCCGTGAAGCGGAACGGGGGGCGGCCGGCGGCTGCAGATGTTGCCACAGAAGTGTTCCCCGGCTTTCCCACCGATCTGCAGGCGCAGTTCATGGCGGTAATGGCCACCGCGCGGGGTATGTCGCACATCAAGGAGACAATTTTTGAGAACCGCTTCATGCATGTGCCCGAGCTTCTGCGCATGGGCGCCGAGATCGAAGTGGCGGGAGACACGGCTATCGTCCGCGGTGTCGAAGCGCTGAAGGGCGCGCAGGTCATGGCCACCGATCTTCGCGCCAGCTCGAGCCTTGTGCTGGCGGGCTTGGCGGCAGAGGGCGAGACGGTTATCAACCGCGTCTACCATCTGGATCGCGGGTTTGAGTGTCTCGAGGAGAAGCTCTCTGCGGCCGGTGCTGAAATCGAACGGCTGACGGAATGAACGGCACACCGACGCTGGCGGCAGAAGATGCCGAGGATTTGGAGATCATCTCCGCGCGCCTGCAGGACGCAGTGGCTCGCGTGAAGGATTTGGCCTGGCTGCCGAACGCGCATCGCTTCGCGGCGCTCTTCAATCGCTTCAAATGGGAAGACGTGCAGCGAAAACGGGCGGATTTGCGGGTGCGCTCCGGCCTGGTGTTCGAGAATGTGTTGAGCGCAAAATCCCATAACATCTTCTACGGCAACCAAGAGGCGGTACTGTCTCTTCTGGCAATTCGGTTTTCGCCGCGGGCCGCGGAGGATCCGGGCGGCACCGTTGAACTGGTCTTCAGCGGCGGCGGCGCGCTGCGGCTGGGAGTCGAGTGCATCCACGCTTCGCTTGCGGATGTGAGCGGGGAATGGGCGGCGCGCGGCCAGCCATCGCATCCCGAAGCAATCTAATTTCATGACGGAGGCCGGCCGCTACAGGATCGCTTCCATCGAACTCGATGAGCGAATGCTCGTCAGGCGCACGCGGCAGATCGAGCAGGAGCGGGAGATTGCGATTTACGATTTGCTCGAAGCCAACAGCTTCAGGCCCGAGGGCTCTGCGGGTGGGCCCTACAAGCTGGTGCTCGGCATCGAGGAAGGCCGCCTGGTATTCGATATTGCCTTGGAGGACGCGACTCCGCACGGCCGGGTCGTGCTGTCGCTCACCCCGTTCCGGCGCGTGGTCAAAGACTATTTCCTGATCTGCGAGAGCTACTTCAACGCGATCCGCGATGCCCCGCCCGCGCAGATCGAGACGCTCGACATGAGCCGGCGTAGCGTTCACGACGAAGGTTCGGAGCTTCTCGCCGAACGGCTGAAGGGCAAGATCGGAATGGACCGCGATACCGCCCGCCGGTTGTTCACGCTCATCTGCGTCCTGCACCTGAAGGGATAGGAACGTCGGCTTGCATTTCCGCCGGTTCAGTGCATTCTCCGGCCCGATTTCGGCACCCTATGAGGTTGAATGGCCAAAGAAGAACTTCTCGAATTTCCGGGCACTGTCAGCGAATTGCTGCCCAATGCGACCTTCCGCGTGAAACTTGAAAACGGACACGAGATCATCGCCCACACAGCGGGCAAGATGCGCAAGAACCGCATCCGCGTGCTCACCGGTGACAAGGTACTCGTGGAAATGACGCCCTATGACCTCACCAAAGGGCGCATCACCTATCGCTTCAAATAATCCCGAACGCCTCGCGCTGGTGCTGGCGAGCGAGAGCCCGCGGCGTAAGGCGCTTCTCGCGTCCGTGGGTATCTTCCCCGATGCGATCGTGCCGGCGCATCTGGACGAATCCGTTCTGCAGGGCGAGAGTCCGCGCGTGTACGCGCTACGCGTGGCAACCGGTAAAGCGAATGCGGTCAGTTGGAACGAACGGCCGGCGCTCATTCTTGCTGCTGACACCGTGGTCGCGTGCGGACGCCGCATTCTGCCCAAAGCGGAGAACGGTGAAGAAGTGCGCCACTGCCTCGAACTGTTGAGCGGCCGGAGCCATCAGGTGATCACCGCCGTCACCGTTCGCAAGCCGGACTCACCTGTCATTTCTCGCGTTGCGAGCACACGCGTATCGTTCGCACGGCTTTCGCTTCAGGCCGTCGTATCCTACGCCAAAAGCGGCGAAGGTATCGGCAAAGCAGGCGGGTACGCCATCCAGGGCGCCGCGGAGGCCTTCGTGCGCCAAATCAATGGCTCATATTCCAACATTGTCGGCCTGCCCCTTTTTCACACGCTGAATCTGCTGAAGGGATGCGGCTACCCGATTCTGTGGTAGGATCTCACAGACGCTATTGAATTCACGCGCATGGCCAAAGACGTCCTGATCAATATTGGGGCTGCAGAAATTCGCGTAGCAGTCGTCGAGGACGGAAGGCTGCAGGAACTGTTTCTCCAAAGGCTGATCGGGTCGGACGACGGTACAGTGCGCCGCCGGGGCGGGCCGTGCGGTCAGAGCCTCATCGGCAACATCATTCTTGGCCGTGTGCAACGGGTGCTACCCGGCATGCAGGCCGCCTTTGTCGATATCGGACTGGATCGCGCCGGATTTCTGGGCGCCCGTGAAGCCCGCTGCCTCGCCGGTCTTCCGGCGTTTGAGGAAGAGCGCGCGCCCAAAATTGGCGACTGCGTGCGCGAGGGCGAAGAGATTATCGTGCAGGCCGTCAAGGATCCGATCGGCGACAAAGGCGCACGGCTTTCTGCTAATGTGACCATACCCGGCCGGCTGCTGGTCATGGTGCCGAACCAGCCCGGCGTCGCGCTGTCACGGCGCATCGAGGACGAGAGCGAACGCGCGCGGTTGCAGGCTCTCACAAAGGCGATGCTGGCAGAAGCAAACGGCGCGCTTGTGCCGGGCGCCGGTTACATCGTTCGCAGCGCCGCAACAGGCGCGGCGCTCTCGGATTTGCGGGAAGATGCGGAACGCCTGGCAGAAGCCTGGCGGCCGGTGATGGAGAAGCGGAAACAGGCGCGTGCGCCGGTCACGCTCTATCATGATCTCGATCCCATCGAGCGAACCATGCGCGACGAGGTGCATGCGCAGACCCGGCGCGTGCTGATCGACGACAATGCAGCGATGCAGGCCGCGCTTGCCTATTGCCGCCGGGCCATGCCGGAAGCGGAGAGCAAGATCGAGCTGTTCAGCGGTCCGGGCACATTGTTCGAATGCTACGGCATCGAAGATGAAATCGCGCGGCTCACCGAACCGCGCGTGCCGTTGCCATCCGGCGGCTGGATCACCATCGAAGCAACTGAGGCGCTTACCACCGTGGACGTGAACTCCGGCAGCTTCACCGAAGCGGCGGGTCTGGAAGAAACGAGCCTGCGAGTCAATCTGGAAGCGGCAGACGAAATCGGCCGGCAGCTTTGTCTGCGCGGCATCGGAGGCCTTGTCGTCGCCGACTTCATTCACCTGAACGAGCCGGAGAATATCCAGACAGTGCTGGACGTTCTCGCGGCTAGCCTTTCACGCGATCACACGCCCACCCAAATCTCCGGCATGTCGGAGTTTGGACTGGTGGAGATTACCCGCAAGCGCGTTCGCGATCCGCTGATGAAGCTGATGACGGAGTGCTGCCACACCTGTCACGGCCACGGCCGCAACCGCACGGCGGAAAGCGTGGCGCTGGACATTATCCGTCAGGTGGAACGCACCGCAGCCGCGCTGCCGGGAAAATCCATTGCCGTACGCGCCGCTCCGGATGTGGTCCGCTGGCTAATGGTACATGAGGATGATGTGCGCAGCGGATTGGCGCGCCGTGGCGCGCCGCGCGTTTCCTTTGAACCACGTGCGGAGTTTCAGCGGGAAGGCTTCGATGTCGGAACCGGGTGAAGGAACACCTCGCCGCTGCCCCATCTGCGGCAAACCGCAAGCTGCCAGGCTGCGGCCCTTCTGTTCCAGGCGGTGCGCGGACATCGATCTCGGCCGCTGGCTGAAGGGAAATTATGTCGTCCCTGGGCACGAGACCGACGTGGACGACCGGCCCGCGGCAGGGACAGGAAAGAATGAAGGATAGAGGTCGCCGGGGACGCCGGAAAGCCTACGCCGCGGTCGCGCTGGCGCTGGACAACCCGCAGAGGCTTCCCTACAAGCGCTCCTCCCGAAAGGTCAGCCCAGGTAGCTCAGTCGGTAGAGCAGCGGACTGAAAATCCGCGTGTCGGTGGTTCGATTCCGCCCCTGGGCACCAGCGATCCCCACCGAAAGTCCGGCTGGCGGCGTCATCGTAATTTCCATGTTCATATCGGATCGCCGCTGAGGTGAGCTTGCGGATGCCATACGTGGGGATGGCCGTCGTACTGCTGCTGTAGCTCGGAGTTCCCGTCAAGCTGGCTGGTTACGTTCGGCAGGCGGAGAACGCTGGGCTAATTGTTCGTGATTGCAGAGAACTATCCTCAACTGAGAGCGAGCCAGAATTCCGAGGGGTGCAAGAGCAGCCAGCGACGTGGAAAGATCGCCGCCGCGCGCGGGTGTTGAACAAGGCAGCCGCCGAATACAATTCGGCGCACAACAGGTTCCGCTCTGCTGATTGCCGCGCCGCTCGGATCAAACGCGCAGGCATATTGGAGTTCCGCCATCCGGTTGCGACGCACACTTCGGCTTCAAAGCGGTTGCCGGTTCAGCAGCTTGGTGTGCGTGTTTCGCAATCCGTTACTTCGCGGGTTGCTGCAGCCGTCACCATAAGCATGGTTGAACATAACAGCTAGTGGAGCATCGCCCGCGCGCTTTCTTGCCAATAACTAATGCGGGCAACGCTACCGCTTACAACTCGCGCACGCGATTCAAAAACTCACTGGCGTCGCAATTTGAGCAAATTTGCACGCTACAGGATTCGTAAGGGTCGAATCGGTGTGCGGGGTACGAGCAAGACGTTTATGAATTCATTCAATTTGTAGCGAAGCAGGAGGCTGACCGTTTAGATTCAGCAGCGTAGAGCGTTGCTGCGCAGCGCCCGTGCTTCCAAAGGTTAGATTTTACCTGTCTGTTTAGACCCGAATTAATTTGTCCCGCCCATCGTCGGAACTCTGGAGAAACCTTTTGGGCCGTTTCATTCGGCCCAAGAACCGTAGGGCGCGGTCCAATGAAGAGTCGTCGGAGCTTTCTGATCGGTGCAGCCACATCCTCCCTCGTAGCACCCATCGCCGCCAAGGCATCGTTCACTCGTTTCGATGGCACGCCGCGCGTGCTGACAACGATTAGAATTGTCAACACGAGCCGCAGCGTCGTTCCGGCAGGCGCAGTGACTCAACTCATTGGCTGTCCCTTCAGGAGAGGCGACGTGCCTTCAGGAAGCTGGCCCCAATTCCAGCTGGACGACGGCACGCCGGTACCGGCGACAATCCTGAACGCGCTGGCCACAACCTGGAGCGACAGATCGCTGAAGTTCGTTTCGGTTATGCTGCAGATTCCGGTCGAAATTGGCGCGCAAGTAAAAGTGAATGTCCGCGTGCTTTCAAATGGGGCGCTGCAGCAGGGTTCGGGACGCACCCTTGCCGATTTCACCAACGGCGTTTCTCCGCAGGTCCAGGTTGACGGTCTCGATAACCTCAAGGGCACCTGGGTAATGGATTTGGGGAAGGGCATTGCCGACGGAAAAAAAGTCATAACGTATGGCAACGGGCCGGCGGGTGGGGTCTGGAAAGTGCGCGCGCAGGCGATGCAAGGCAACAAGCG
>JAICVV010000268.1 GCA_025935155.1 Alphaproteobacteria bacterium | reverse complement strand
TCCGAATCCTGCTTAAGAATAGGTAATGCGCCGCAATTGGCAAGAGGCGAATGCGGCATCGCAGCAACGGTGACGCCGTATTTGTTTTGCAAAAAAAAAGGGGGTCTCCCCCTCGCATGGTTTCACAGGAAAATCCGTTTTGTTGGCAGAACGTCGCTGCTCACTCGTTCCAGAGGCACGCAGCTCCCTCCGAAGCGGAAGTTCCCATTCGAACCTCCAGAAATTGGGAGGGGGTCCCCCACGCGCCCTTTCCCACCACACCAGATGTTGTGGTGCGGCTGGTGAGCACGCATTTGAAGTCTTCGCGCGATGCGCGCGCGGGCTGGCGTGCACGCGCGCACGCATACCGCGCCAACATTGCGCCCGCGAATTGCAGCGACAGGGTTTTCTTCATTCGCGGAGTGTAAGGCCGATTCGGCAGTGGGGAACGGATTTATTTTCGCCCCTCATTTCCCGCGTCTCTTCGCGATACAATGGGGGACGAGTGGCGATCTAACTGGCTTGCGCAGCGGCTTGGCTGATTTGGTGGAATTCCGATCGATCGACCATCAGGAAGGCGCATTTGCCGCCGGAGCGCTCGGCCCATTGCTCGCCGATGACGATCTTCTCCTTGGAATCGTCGTTGGTGATGTAGGGCTCGCCCTTGAATTCCACCGCCAGGTAGCGCCCGTCCTGCAGCAGGACGAGGAAATCCGGATAGAATTTGTCCGAAGCGGTCTGCAGCCAGAATGAATGGGGCTGCTTCGATGTGTTGCGCACCCACGCCCTGGTTTCCGGCATGCGGTCAATGTGGACCGCGCAGTCAAACTCGTCGCCTTTGGCTGAAAGGTCGCCGATTACCCGAAAGAGGTGCTTGTTGAATGTCGTGCCGCCGCGATAGGGCTGATTATACGAGTACTTCTGCTCATCGAACACCAGTACGATTTCGGAGTTGGTGGCGATTTCCAGGCCCGAATGCGCAAAAAGGACGTTCTGATATGCGCCGCTCTGCCACTCGGCGCGTAGCTCGCCAATTCCGTTTACCAGCGCGTGCACTTCACCTTGCCGGCGTAGTAGGGAAGCAGCGCCTTCAGCGCTTCCAGGTTGTCGCCCTGCACCAGGAGATTGCCGGCATCCGGATCGCCCACCGATTTCGCCTTGTCGCAATGGAGCAGCCGGTAAGGCACCTCGCGGTGATGGTTCACCACCGCCTTCTTCCCGATCCAGTCCAGCACCGGCATTCGCGCGATTCGCTCAAGCCCCGCCGCTATTTGCCATGCCAAGCCCGCCAGCAATAGCCTGACAATGCTCCACCCGCGCCGCCACGCGGTGGACAGCGTACCGCGCACGCCGAAATCGCCGGAGCAATTCGGTCACGCCTCCAGGCGGGTGACGCAATTCTCCCGAGCGCGGAACAGCACGCCCTGTTCTTCATCCAGCGATGACATCTGCTGCCAGTCCATTCCAGCAAACAGCCCGCGCAGGATACGGGTGAAGGCGCCGTGCGATACCGCAAACGTGCTGACGCGCAGGCTGCCGATCCAGCTTTCCGCGCGCTGCGCCACATCGGCATAATTCTCGCCGCCCGGCACATGGACGTTCCACTTGTCGTGCACCCGCCTGTCGAACAGCGCGGGATCGAGCGCGCGCGCCTCTTCGCCCGTCAATCCGTCCCAGATTCCCAGATCGATTTCCTGCAGGCGCGCATCGGTTGAAAAGGCAGCGATGGGAAGGCGCAGCGCCGCCAGCACAATCTCCATGGTGATTTGCGCGCGCGGGAGCGGGCTGGAGACAAACGACAGCGACGCCGGATCGGGCCAATCCCGCCTCAGCAGCCGCGCCAGGGTGCGGGCCTGTTCGCGGCCTTTGGCGGTCAGCGGCGTATCGGTGCCCGGGCCCTGAAACCGCTTCTCGACGTTCGCCTGCGTTTCGCCGTGGCGGCAAAAGTAGAGAACAATTCCGGGAGGAAGGCTGAGCGGCATATGTCGATCCGTTTCCCGTCTTGCGGCGGGCCGCAGACTTACCAGATTTCGAGGGGCCGAGCGGCGGAGAACATTTCTGAAGGCGAAATGGTACAGGGCCGGCCTGCTGCCGCGGCGATTTTCATCTCCTCTGCCGCCTTCGCGGCAGCGCCGGTGCCGGTTCAGACGGCTCTGACGCCGTAATGCTCGGACAGCGCCGCGAGCTGGTTGATCGCCAAAGTCCGCAACACTGAGGCGGCCGGCGAATCGAGACCTTGCAGCAGCTCCAGCAGCTCCAGAAAGCCGTTGCGATTGGTGAACTGTATGACATCGTAGATCTCGTCGAGATCGTCCAGCTTCAGAGACCCCAGAGCCTTGCGGAACGCACCCTTCGGCACGCGGGGAAATTGCCGGTGACCCAGCAGAAGATAGCTGATAACGACGCGGCCTTCCTCGACCGAGACCTCCGGCACGAAGGGAACCCTTTTGTCCTCGAACTCCCTTTTGATCTGGAAATCCCTTCCTCCATAAGCGCCGCTGATTTCGATGCTGAACGCGGTGGGTTCCTTGGGCGCGAACATCCAACCCATGAGAATCCCGTAGGGATCGCTTGGCGTCGTGTAGCGGACGAGCACTTCGTCCTCGAACCTGCCGCTCAAGGAGATGCCCGCCCCGCTTATGTAATCGGCCGAGCCCCCATGATTGGCGATTTCGACGATCGGCATGACAACATTGCCGTTCCCTGACCTGATGCCCCGCGTGCCGAAAAACCATTTGTGCGCCAGCCCCGGCGCGATCGGAACGAAAAAGCGGCCCAGGCCAAGACGCCTCGTCGCGAACTCCTGCACCTGCTCCGGCAGCTCGCTCATGGCAGAGAGGAACCGCTCCACTTCCTGCCGGGCAACGCCCCAGGCAAAGTCCTGTTCGTATTGCACGAGAAACGCTTGCCCGCGAGCGCTGACGGGCGAGCGCGGATGGATACGGAAGACGTCGTTTTCAAAGTAGATGTCTTTCAGGGAAACCAGCAGATTTTCGGGAATGGATATCGACACCGGCTTTTTCGGGTCGATGGCAAAAAGGCCGCGGCCGAAAGGCCCGTGGCCGAGGCGCACGTTCTCCGCCACGCCACCGAGCGCGCGAAATTCGTTCAGCATGTCGTTCCAGAGATCTTCAGCGCCCATAAGCCCGATGTTATCCGATTTTCGTCGCGCGCAGGCGCTCGCGAATATCCGCATAGGCGGCCGCGATCAATTCGCCAATACCCTCATCGTTTGGCGGCGTGCCAGGGCGAAGCTTGACGTGGCGCATCCGTTTGCCACGGCCTTCGAGCAGTCCGGCCGGATCCGGCAGCATTGCGCCGTAGTAGAATCCGGCTGCCGCATGTGCCTTGAAGGCATTGACGTAACCGAACGGCGCATCGCCCACACACGCGATGGGACATCCGTCATGAAGCAATTCGCGGACATCATCGCCGCAGCCACGCATGCGCTCGAACCACACACGCGTCATCAGCCGGTGCGGATCGGTGAGAGAAAACCATGCCTCGATTCGCGGGTCGCGCCGCATGGCACCGGTGTACCGCAGCAGATTTTCCATGGTGTCCAACATGCCAGCCTGGCAGGCGTCTCGCTAGTTCGATGTGCGCTGCAGCGCCTCAGGCCGCAGCACCATGCGCTCGCCAAATCACAGCGACTTGATGTGCCGGCAGGCGCCGGCGCGGTATCCTCCGCAAAACGGGGAAGCATCATGCACAAACCGATCATTCTCTTGCTGGTCTTCGCTGCCGC
>JAICVV010000050.1 GCA_025935155.1 Alphaproteobacteria bacterium | reverse complement strand
GGGGCATTCGCGGGCTGCGTGGGCAGCCGTTGCGGCCATTCTAGCCGCAACGGTGACGGGGAGCGTGTACGGCGCCTCGCGCACAGCGGCCACGTCTCACATCGGAATCGATTCGAACTCGTTGCTTGGCAAACCCGGCGGCACGGGGCTGCTTCGTGCTGACGAAGTGACGTACGAGACGCAGGACAAAGTCTTCACAGCTACGGGGCATGTCGAGATCGATTACAACGACCGGATCCTTCTCGCGGACAAAGTTACATACGATCAGATCAGGGACGTTGCCACGGCGGACGGACACGTGTCCGTGCTCGAGCCGAACGGTACCGTGGGCTTCGCCAGGCACGCGGTGCTCACAGACAAGATGCGCGACGGCGTGGCCGAAGGCTTCAGTGCGCTGGTGGGGAAGACAGGCCGCTTCGCCTCGGTGACGGCAACGCGCACGAAGAACGGTACCATCCTGACAGGCAACAAGGGCGTCTTCACAAGCTGCAAAGTCTGCAACAAACCCGGACAGCGGACGCCGCTCTGGCAGGTGAAGGCAGCCAAGATTGTCTGGGATCAGACCAAGCACCAAATCGTGTATCACGATGCCACGTTCGAAATGTTTGGCGTGCCGGTTGGCTACACGCCCTATTTCAGCCAGCCCGATCCCACCGTGAAGCGCAAAACTGGACTGTTACCGCCGGAATTCGGTTCATCGAGTTTGCTGGGATCGTTTATCCGGCTTCCTGTGTATGTGGCGCTGAACGACTCGCAGGACATGACCGTCTCGCCGATGCTGACGACACACTCCGGCGCACTGCTCGAAGGCGAATACCGCCAGCGCTGGGATGACGGCGGCATGTGGTTCCAGGGCAGCGTTGCCTATAACCCGGACGGCGGCCTCTCAGGACACGAAGGGCAATGGTACAGCTCCTTGTTCGGCTCGGGGCGCATCCCGATCGACAACATTTGGCATTTCGGTTTCGACGCCCAGATCACCTCGAACGATACATTCCTGAAGCGGTACGATCTTTCGATCTTTGACCGGCTGGTGAACGATCTTTTCATAGAGGGTATCAGCGGACGCAACCGCTTCGCCATTACCGGATATTATTTTCAGGGATTGCGGTTGACCGACGATCAGGAACTCTTCCCCATTCCGGTGCCGATCATCGAGTACACGTACATTCCGGACCACGATGTTGCCGGCGGCGATTTCCGCTTCGATCTTAATACTGCCGTCGTGACCCGGGATCACGGTCCGGACAGCCAGCGCGCAACGGCGGAAGTGCGCTGGAGTCTTCCGCTGCTCACCAGCAATGGACAGCTCATCACAGTTCAGGCGGATGCTCGCGGCGATGCATTTCGCGTCACCAACAACGATCTGATCGATTTTCCCACTATCCCGCAAAAAGTGGACTACATCACCCGCGGGGTTCCCTATATCGCCCTCGATTGGCGATGGCCCTTCGCATCCACAACGGGCCCGGCGAATACCTCGATCGTGTTCGAACCGATCGTACAGGCCATTGCCGCGCCATATGGCGGTAACCCAAAGGGCATTCCCAACGAGGATAGCAGCGATTTCGAGCTGGACGACAACAATCTGTTCAGCTTCGAGCACATTCCCGGCTACGATCTCGTGGAGACAGGTCCGCGCGCCAATGCCGGTTTTCAGACGACCGCCTATTTCCCTTCCGGCGGCTCTGTCGAAGCCCTGGTGGGCGAGGCGTTTCGGCTCAAGCCCGATCCGCTCTTTGGACCGCTTGTGGGCTTCACCGACAACAACACCTCGGACATTGTGGGGCGCTTCACAATAAAGTTCCCGCCGCATTTTAGCCTGACACATCGGCTGGATTTCGACCAGAACTCTGGAACGGTGCGACGCAACGAAGTGTATGTGGATGCGACCTGGGGCCGCTCCGTCCTGGAGGTCAGCTATCTGAAAGTGATTCAGGCTGAACCGACATTCGATCTGCCGTCGCGCGAGGAAGTGAACGCCCAGGCAACCGTCGGATTGTGGGGCCACTGGGCGGCGTTCGCCGGCGGCCGGCGCGATCTGGAAAATGACCGAATGATCGATGACGAATTCGGCATTGGATATGAAGACGAATGCCTTGGCGCCTCGATTTCATACCGGCGCGATTACACCAGCGATCGCGACCTGCCGCCCTCAACGTCCGTGCTGGTGCGATTCCAGCTGAAGACAGGGGACCAGAGCGAGCAGCCCTCTACCCTATTCCCTAGGCACGTCTTCACCACGCCTTGAATCCAGAACCGAATTGCTTATTCTCGCCCTTTGGCCGGGTACCCCGCGCGGCGGAGAGGCCCACCCCTGAAAAGCCCTGAAAGATTTGCCGTGAATTTTCGAGAGTTTCTGTGTTCTTCCTTTGGAGCAGTGATTTTTTTCTCGGCTTCCATGGCTGTTGCAAGTGCGGCTCCGTCTGCGAAGCACCCCGCCTCTCCGGCATCGGCAGCCTCAGCTGCAGGGACGGAACAGTATATGTCGAACGACAATGCCAATGACGGTGTCGCGGCGGTTGTCAACGATTCGGTCATTTCCGATTATGACCTCCGCCAGCGCGTTGCGATGTTTCTGGCCACCTCAGGCGTTCACCCCAACGCCGACAATATGAAAGCCATTCGCCGTCAGGTGCTGACGCAACTCGAGACGGAGCGCCTGCAGGTGCTTGAGGCGCAGAAAAAGAAAATTTCGGTCAGTACTGCAGAAGTCGACAAGGCGATCAACAGCATTTTGCAGGACAATCATCTCACCCTTGAGCAGATCAAAAACCTGCTGGACTCGGCGCATGTGGAGATGGCGACGTTTCGCAGCCAACTCGCCGCGCAGATCGCCTGGACGAAAACCGTGCAGGACCAATACGGCGATCGCGTCACCATCTCGCCGGAAGATGTCGATGCCGAGATGAAGCGCATCGCCGCAGGCGCGAACAAGCCGCACTTTCGGGCGGCGGAGATTTTCCAGGCAGTGGACAGTCCTGAACAGGACGCGCAGGTGTTGAAAAATATGCAAGGCCTGCTTGAGCAAATCCACGGCGGCGCTCCGTTCGATGCGGTCGCGCGCCAGTTCAGCCAAAACCCGACAGCCGCGGCCGGCGGCGATCTTGGCATTGTGCAAGACGGGCAATTGGTGCCGGAACTGAACGCCGCCCTCGAAAAAATGCACCCGGGCGAAGTCGCAGGACCGATCAAGGCCTCCGGCGGTTACTATCTCTTGATGCTTCGCATGCGCTACGAGCCCGAAGGCACCAAAGTTCCCGATGCGGCGCAGCAGGCAAACGCAAATCCAAACGAGCTCCCGCTCGCCCGTGTTCTGTTGCCGATCGGTCCGAAGCCGCCGAAATCCTTGCTGGACAATGCAACACAAGTCGCACTCGTGCTGCGGCAGCACATTCCCGGATGCGAAGGCCTCCAGGAACTGGTCGGCCGCGTAAAGGGCGCGATGTATTTTAGTCTGGGCAAGATGCAGCTTTCGTCTTTAAGCCCTGACATTCGGGCCGCACTCGCCAAGACCACCCCGGGCCAAACCACACAGCCGTTTCAATCGCCGGCGGGCATCGAACTGATCGTGCGTTGCGACAAGCCGGCACCCGTGATGCAGGTTTTCCATATGCCAAGCCGGGATGATGTTGAGCAACAGCTTTATCAGGAGCAAATGACGGTTTACGCGCGACGCTACCTGCGCGATCTGAGGCGCGTTGCGAACATCGAAACCGCAGAGGACCGTGCGCTGAAACATGCCGAGTCCGCCTCTGCTGCAATCCGCTGAACGCATCCTTCCTGATGCGCCCATCTGCATCACGATGGGCGAGCCCTCCGGCATAGGGCCGGAGGTTGCCGTTGCCGCTTTTCACGCGCTGAACGGGACGGCGGGAACGCGCCCGCTAAAGCTGGTGGGCGACGCGCAGGTGTTCCGCGCGTGCGCCAATGTACCGGATTCGGCTTTGATAGCGTCTCATCCGGTTGAGGTGCCGCGCGTTGCGGGCAGCGCCGATCCGGCCAATACACACGCGGTCGTGGATGCGATTGACGAAGCCGTTGCGCTGGCACGCAATGGCGCTGCGGCGGCAGTGGTCACAGCCCCGATTTACAAAGCATCGCTGCTGCAGGGCGGCTTCGAGTACGCAGGCCACACGCAGTACTTGGCCAAGATCACGGGTGCCGGACGCGCGGTGATGATGCTTGTGGGGAGCGGCCTGCGCGTTGTGCCGCTCACGATCCACATTCCCCTCGCGGAAGTGGCGCGCGCGGTTACGATGATCGCCATTGTGGAAACCGGACAGATTGTTCTTCAGGCCCTTGCGCGAGACTTTGGTATCGCGTCGCCGCGACTCGCCGTTTCGGGCCTTAATCCACATGCGGGCGAGGAAGGCGAGTTGGGTCTGGAAGAACACGAGATTATCGCGCCCGCTGTGGAGGCATTACGCGGGACCGGCGCAGAAGTGCTGGGGCCCCTGCCGGCCGACACCATGTTCCATGCAACTGCGCGCGAGCGCTACGATGCCGCGCTCTGCATGTATCACGATCAGGCGCTGATCCCGCTCAAGACACTTGCCTTCTGGGAAGGCGTGAACGTCACCCTCGGGCTGCCGATCATTCGTACTTCGCCAGATCATGGCACGGCGCTCGACATTGCGGGCAAAGGCAAAGCCGATCCGCGCAGCATGATTGCGGCAATTGAGCTCGCGGCGCGCATGGCCGATGCCCGAGACTGATCCGCTGCCGCCGCTGCGCGACGTGATTGCCGCGCACGGACTGGCAGCACGGAAGTCGCTTGGGCAGAATTTCCTTCTCGACTTTAATCTCACGCGGCGCATTGCGCGCGCCGCCGGTCCGCTTGAAGGCTCCACAGTGTATGAAGTCGGCCCTGGCCCGGGCGGACTGACCCGGGCACTTCTTGCCGAAGGCGCGGCGCGCGTGATCGCCGTTGAGCGCGATGCTCGTTGTATACAGGCCCTTGAGGAAATTGCCGCTGCGTTTCCCGGGCGGCTGGAAATCCTCTCCGCCGACGCATTGAAAGTCAATGAAACTACACTATTGGCTGAGGATCGCGTCAGCGGTCCAGTGCGCGTCGCGGCAAATCTTCCATACAATTTGGGCACAGCGTTGCTGGTGAAGTGGCTTTCCGCCGGAGGATGGCCACCGTGGTGGAAAAGTCTGACTCTTATGTTCCAGCGCGAGGTTGCGGAACGGATCGTGGCGCAACCGGGTACTCCGTCCTACGGCCGTCTCTCGGTCCTGGCGCAATGGCGGACGCGGCCGCAGATTCTATTCGAGGTGAGCCCGCGCGCGTTCACGCCCCAGCCGAAGATAACTTCTGCCTTGGTTCGCCTGGATCCGCTTGATGCGCCCGTTGCGGTGGCGAAACTTGCCTGTCTCGAAAGGATTACCGCTGCGGCCTTTCAACAGCGGCGTAAAATGCTGCGGCAAAGCCTCAAGTCTCTCTGCCCGGAAGTGGGGCTACTTCTGAACGCTGCCGGCATCAGCCCGACTGCGCGTCCCGAACAGTTGTCAATCGCCGAGTTCGCAGCGATCGCACGCGCCTACGAGGCACTCGCGGAGCATGCCTGAAGGAGATCGCAGGAAACGCCGTAATCACCGCGTCAACTGCGCTACAAACTCACCGACGCCGGCGAGGCGAGACCGCCGCGCGCGTTCTGCCTCCAGGATGGCGAGCACCTTTGCGTGCGCGCGCTCCACGTCATCGTTGACGACCACATAATCGTATTCCGGCCAGTGGCTAATTTCGCTCGCCGCTTTGGCCATGCGCGCGGCAACAATTTCTTCTGAGTCTTGCGCGCGCGTCTTCAGCCGCCGTTCCAGCTCTTCGTGCGACGGTGGCAACACGAATACGCTCACCAAATCTTCGCGCGCGCGCTCTTTCAATTGCTGCGTTCCCTGCCAGTCGATGTCGAACAGCACATCTCGTCCGGCTGCAAGCGCAGCCATCACGGGTTTTTTCGGGGTGCCGTATTGGTGATCGAAGACACTCGCGTATTCGAGAAATTCGCCGTTGCGGACCATTCGCTCAAATTCTTCCGGAGAGACAAAGACGTAATCTCGTCCCTCCACTTCGTTCGATCGTTTGGCGCGTGTCGTCGCAGATACGCTCATAACAATTCCTGCATCGGATTCCAGAATGCGCCGCGAAAGCGTCGTTTTGCCGGCACCGGATGGCGAGGACAGCACCAGCATCAGGCCGCGGCGAAGAATTTCGCTCATTCCACGTTCTGCGCCTGCTCGCGGAACTGATCGACAGTATGCTTCAACGCAAGCCCGATGCGGGTGAGCGAAATCTCCGCCGCCTTGGAGCACAGCGTGTTCGCTTCGCGGTTGAATTCCTGCGCAAGAAAGTCGAGCTTGCGGCCGACGGCCTCGCCGGAATTCAGCAAAGCGCGCGCCTCCTGCACGTGCGCGTTCAGCCGGTCGAGTTCTTCGCGCACATCCACTCGGGTGGCCAGCAGAGCGACCTCTTGAGCAAGACGATCTTCCGGAAGCTGCAGTGTGGAGAGCAGCTCTTTGACTTGCAGCACAAGGCGTTCGCGCAAAGCAGCCGGTTGAGCGGCTGCAACGGCCGATGCCTCTGTCCCGAGGCGGCCAATCTCTTCTATCATCCCATGCAGCAGGCCGGAGAGCTTGGCACCCTCTGTGCGGCGCGCGCGACGCAACGCGTCGAATGCTGCCGCGAGGCTCTCCAACAGCGCGGCATCCCGGCTTGCGCGCGCCGCCGCATCGGCAGGGGCAGGGTCGTCCTGAACGATGATGCCCTTCAGGGCGAGCAAACCATCCACTCGCGCGGGCGAAAGTCCCGTCTGATCGGCGATCTCTTTGGCCAGACGGACGGCTGCGGAAAGCGCTTCCCGATCAACCCGGAAGTTGCGGCCGCCTTCCTGCGGCACGAAATTGAGCGTGGCTTGAAGATTTCCTCTGCGGAACCGTTCTGCCGCCAGCATCCGCACCGCTGGCTCGATGCTGTCGAATCCAGGCGGCGTGCGGAGCCTGACATCGAGCCCGCGTCCATTGACACTCTTCACCTCCCAGCGCCAGCGCAGGTCTCCATGCGCGCCGTGATTTTCCGCAAATCCCGTCATGCTGACGAGCGACATCGGCGACTCCATTGAATGCCAGACCTTACCGTTCTGTCCAAAAAAGCAGAAGCGCCCTCAACGGTGCCGAAACCGGTGCCGGACCGTCAGATGCCGTAGCGGAGTTTTCGTCGATTGCGACTCGCTTTGAGGCATGGGCGCAGCGGGCATCGCTTGGGGTAACGCGGGCGCGGCGGCCGCTTTTCCTTGCTCGATCTGCCGCCAGCGCGCGACGTTTTTCTCGTGCTCCTGAATGGAAGAGGTAAAGACGTGGCCACCGGTCCCATTGGCGACGAAGTAAAGGTCGGCTGAGTTTTCGGGCTGCAACACCGCCTCGAGCGATGCCTTGCCCGGATTGCAGATCGGCGTAGGCGGCAGCCCGGAAATCACATAGGTATTATAGGGCGTTGCGGCCTGCAGTTCGCTCTCGCGAATTCCGCGGCCGAGCGGGTAACCCTTGGTCAGCCCATAGATGATTGTTGGGTCGGATTGCAGTTTCATTCCAGCCTTAAGCCGGTTGATGAACACCGCGGCCACGTGCCGGCGCTCCTCGGGAACCGCCGTTTCCTTCTCAACAATGGACGCAAGAGTTACTGCGTCCTCCTGCGAGGTGAAAGGCAGGCTGGCTGCCCGCTTGGGCCACCGTTTTGCGAGAAACCGCTGCTGGGCCCGCGCCATGCGCGCCAGAAGTTCTGCGCGTGTGGTGCCGCGGATGAAAAGGTATGTCTCAGGCAGCAGGCTGCCTTCTGCCGGAACCACACCGGCGTTTCCAACCAGAATGGGATTCTTGCGCAGGATGTCGAAAATCATCCCGCTGGTGAGGCCTTCGGCGATGGTAATCCTGTGCTGAATGGGCTTACCACTGGTGAGAATGCCCATCACGCCGGCCATGCTGGCGCGGGAAGAAATGGCAAATTCGCCGGCCTTCAGCGCCGCGTTCTTGCCGCGTAGCCAGACGCCAAAACGAAACAGGGCCGCATTCTTTACAACGCCGGCATTCTGCAGATCGCGCGCGATGGCGGCGGCACGCTCGCCAGATTTGACCCAGATAATGGTCGCATTTCCATGCGGCGCCGGCGGCCCCGGCGCGAAGAACTCCCACTGCTCGGCAACAAATGCAGCAGCAACCACGACGATCAGCAGAGCGAGGAAGAGCAGAAGCCGTCGCATCGCCCGATCCTATACGTGAGAGACCTTCTTGCCGAATCGGCGGCGTCGCTAGCGAACGCCTGCAAAAATCAGGGAGGCGTTGGTGCCACCGAAGCCAAAGGAATTAGACAGAGCAGCTTTCACGTGGCGCTTCTTTGCCGTATGCGGCACGAGGTCAATTTCTGTTTCCACTGACGGATGGTCGAGATTGAGCGTAGGGGGAACAATCTGATCCCGAAGGGCAAGAATGGAGAATACAGCTTCCACCGCGCCGGCTGCGCCGAGTAGATGCCCGATCGACGATTTCGTCGAGGACATCGACATTTTGCCCGCAGCGTTACCGAACAGCCGCTCGACAGCGCGCAACTCAATTTCATCGCCGAGCGGTGTCGATGTCCCGTGCGCATTCACGTAATCGATATCCGATGGTGAAAGATCAGCGCGCTTCAACGCCATCTTCATGGCCCGATAGCCGCCGTCTCCATCTTCGGCTGGAGCCGTAATATGATGGGCATCGCCGGATAGACCATAGCCTATGACCTCCGCATAAATCTTGGCGCCGCGCGCTCTTGCATGCGCGTATTCTTCGAGCATCACCGCGCCCGCGCCCTCGCCCATCACGAAACCATCGCGATCGCGATCGTAGGGCCGGGACGCCTTTTCCGGCGTATCGTTAAACCCGGTGGAAAGAGCGCGGCAGGCGCTGAAGCCCACGATGCCGATGCGGCATACGGCGGCTTCCGCGCCCCCCGCCAGCATGACATCGGCATCGCCGAGCGCAATCAGGCGCGCCGCATCGCCGATGGCGTGCGCGCCGGTGGCGCAGGCCGTCACCACAGCGTGATTTGGCCCTTTGAAACCGAAACGGATCGAAGCGTAACCGGACAGCAGGTTGATCAGCCGTCCCGTAATGAAGAAGGGCGAGATTTTCCGCGGCCCCTTCTCATTTAGAAGAATGGCCGCCTCGGCAATGCCATTCAGTCCGCCAATGCCAGAACCGAGGAGCACGCCACTGACGTCGCGTTCCTCTTCCGTCTGCGGTTTCCAGCCCGAATCGTCGAATGCCTGCTGTGCGGCGGCCAGACCAAAGGTGATGAAGTGATCGACTCGCCGCTGCTCTTTCGAATCGACCCATTGATCGGCATTGTAGGTGCCGTCGGCGCCGTCCCCCACAGGAACAGTGCAGGCGATCCGGGTGGGCAGGTCGTCGACCTTGAAAGCGGTAATGGCGCGGGCCCCCGATTGGCCAGCCAGTAGGCGCGACCAGCTTTCCTCGACCCCGCACGCCAACGGCGTGACAAGGCCAAGTCCCGTAACCACCACTCTGCGCATGGAGGAGGCGTTTGCCCCAATCATCAAGCCGCTTGAGTCTTGTCGATGTACTTCACCGCATCGCCGACGGTAACGATGGATTCCGCGGCGTCATCGGGAATCTCGATGCCAAATTCTTCTTCGAACGCCATCACCAGCTCGACTGTATCGAGACTGTCGGCGCCCAAATCTTCGATAAAAGAGGCGTTCTCCGTGACCTTGTCGGGATCCACATTAAGATGCTCGACCACGATCTTCTTCACGCGCTCTGCC
>JAICVV010000403.1 GCA_025935155.1 Alphaproteobacteria bacterium | reverse complement strand
TGAACGGCAGGGTGAGAAACATCGTCCAGGTGAGCGCATAGCCGAACTGGGCGCCCGCCTGACTGTAGGTGGCGATACCGCTTGGGTCGTCGTCCGCCGCGCCGGTGATGAGGCCGGGGCCGAGCACGCGCCACACATTCCGGATGCCGTTCGCCACTGCCGCCCCTGAATTGCTTGCCCAACTGCCGACCAATACCCTAGCCTGTGCGCGAGCCGGAAGGGATGCGGGGGATGTCGATACTCGGATGGATTATTCTGGGGCTGATCAGTGGCTTCATCGCCAGCAAGGCTGTGAAGGGAAGCGGCTCAGGCTGCCTGACGGATATTGTGCTGGGTTTGATCGGCGCGGTGGTGGGCGGCTGGCTGTTCTCCTATTTCGGCCACACCGATCCGATGCATTTCAATCTGGTCTCCATGGTGATCGCCATTATTGGCGCGGTCATCGTGCTGCTTGTCTGGCATGCCATTACCGGCCGCGGCATCCGGCGATAGCTACTCAGCCGCCGCGTCAATCCTCCGTGTGCGGATGAGATGCAGGACTTTGGCCGCCGCTTCGGGAATATTGGTGCCGGGGCCAAAGATCGCGACAACACCTGCATCGCGAAGGAAGGCGTAATCCTGCTGCGGAATAACACCGCCGATGATCACGAGAATATCGCCCGCCTTCTGCTGCTTCAGCGCTTCCAGCAACTGCGGCACCAGCGTTTTGTGTCCCGCGGCCTGGCTGGAAATGCCGATGACATGCACATCGGATTCGATGGCACTCTTCGCCACTTCGTCCGGTGTCTGAAATAGCGGCCCGATATCCACGTCAAAGCCGAGATCGGCAAAGGCGGTGGCAATGACCTTGGCGCCCCGATCGTGCCCATCCTGCCCCATTTTGGCGACCAGAATGCGCGGGCGCCTGCCCTCCTCGCGTGCAAAGGCTTCCACGTCGCCCAGCAGAGCATTGTATTCATTATCGCCTTCATAAGCCGAGCCGTAAACGCCGGAGATGGCGCGGATGTCCGCGCGATGGCGGCCGAACGCCTTTTCCATCGCGTCTGAAATTTCCCCGACCGTTGCGCGCGCGCGCGCCGCGTTCACCGCAAGGTCCAGCAGATTGGCATTTCCGTTTGCACCTTCGCTGAGCGCATCCAGCGCTGCCTTTACCTTCGTTGCATCGCGCTTTGCTTTCACTTCGTTCAGCCGCGCAATCTGCTGCGCGCGCACCGCAGAATTGTCGATCTCGCGGACCGGCACCTGATCTTGCTGCTCCGGTTCGAAGCGGTTGACGCCCACAATGACATCTTCGCCCTTGTCTACCCGCGCCTGGCGCCGCGCTGCTGCTTCTTCGATGCGAAGTTTGGGGGTGCCGGCCTGCACGGCCTTCGTCATCCCGCCCATCGCTTCCACATCGTCGATGATGGCTTGCGCGTGGGTGGCCAGCGCGTGCGTCAGTGCTTCGACATAGTACGAGCCGCCCAGCGGGTCGGCCACGCGCGTGATCTGCGTTTCGTGCTGCAGGATCAGCTGCGTATTGCGGGCGATGCGGGCGGAGAATTCCGTCGGCAGCGCGATGGCCTCGTCGAAGGAATTGGTGTGCAACGATTGCGTGCCGCCAAGCACCGCCGCCAACGCTTCGTAAGCGGTGCGCACGATATTGTTGTAGGGATCCTGCTCGGTGAGCGAAACACCGGAGGTCTGGCAGTGGGTGCGCAGCATCAGGCTTTCCGGAGTTTTCGCCCCGAAGCGCTGCATGATGCGCGACCACAGCAGCCGCGCCGCGCGCAGCTTGGCGACCTCAAAAAAGAAATTCATCCCGATGCCGAAAAAGAACGACAGCCGCGGCGCGAATTCTTCCACGCCCAGCCCGCGCGCTTTCGCGGTCCGCACATATTCAATACCGTCGGCCAGCGTGTACGCGAGTTCCTGTACAGCCGTCGCGCCGGCTTCATGCATGTGGTAGCCGGAGATGGAGATGGAATTGAATTTCGGCATGCGCCTCGCGGTGAATTCGATAATATCGGCCACGATGCGCATGGAGGGTTCGGGCGGATAGATGTAGGTGTTCCGCACCATGAACTCTTTCAGGATGTCGTTCTGAATGGTGCCGGAGAGTTTTTCCGGCGGCACGCCCTGCTCTTCCGCTGCCACAATGAAGTTGGCCATCGTCGGAATGACGGC
>JAICVV010000438.1 GCA_025935155.1 Alphaproteobacteria bacterium | reverse complement strand
CGGAAGCACATCGATATCAATCTGGCGCTTTCAGCCCGACCGTGAACCTGGTCCGGACGCTCGCAGCAGTTGTGCCTGGCACAACGGATTGTCGCCCTCGCCGCGAGGCGTGGAGCACGTGAAGGAAAGTCAAAGGTTTTCCAGGCGTCCATCGCTCGCGGCAAAGGAGACGTGATGAAGCTACTTTACCGCCGTTGCGCCGGTCTGGATGTGCACAAGAACGCGGTCACCGTGTGCGTTCGCCGGCGTGTTTCCGGCAGTTCGCAGGTAGAGATGGAAGAGGCCGTATTTGCGACCTTCACGCAGGATTTGCGGCGTCTGGGCGCATGGCTCAAACAGCACAAGGTGAAACACGTGGCGATGGAGTCGACCGGGGTGTACTGGATTCCGGTCTGGAATGTTCTCGAAGGCCGGTCTCTGAGCCTGACTCTGGTGAACCCGGCTACGGTGCGGGCATTGCAGGGACGCAAGACGGATCGCATTGATGCGCGTCGCATCGCTGAGTACCTGCAATATGGACTGCTCGGGGGCAGTTTTGTCCCGCCCAAAGCCGTGCGGCAATGGCGCGAGCTGACGCGCATGCGCGTGCATGTGCAGCAGGATCGCAATCGCGTGATCAATCGCATTGCGCGGCAGCTGGAGACGGTGAACATCAAGCTGTCGTCGGTAGCATCCAACATTGTGGGCAAGAGCGGAAGAGCGATGCTGGCCGCGCTTGCGGCCGGCCGATCGACACCCGAACAGATGGCGAATCAGGCAGTCAGCAAGCTCCGGACGAAAATGGGGGCACTCGTTCTGGCCCTCGACGGCAGACCCGATGCGCACTTTCGCTGGATGTTAAGCCGATTGCTGGGCAAGCTGAAGGCTCTGGATGTGGAAGTGGCTGAGATCGACGCCCAGCTGGATCAACAGATGAGCGAACAAGCCGATCTGATCGAGCGGCTCTCGACGATTCCGGGCGTGGATCGTACGACAGCACAGGCCGTGATCGCCGAACTCGGTACCGACATGAGCGTGTTTCCGGATGTGGCGCATCTGGCCAGCTGGGCGGGACTGTGTCCGGGCAATGCGGAGAGTGCGGGCAAACGGTTTTCCGGGAGAACGCGCAAGGGCGATCGTTATCTGCGCCGCATTCTGGTACAAAGCGCATGGGCCGCGGCGCGCACCCAGAACTGCTTTCTGCGCGCTCTGTTTTTCCGGATTGCCGGGAAACGGGGGCTGAAGAAGGCAGCGGTTGCGGTGGCGCACCGAATCCTGACCATCATCTGGCGCATCATCCGCGACGGGTGCGCCTATGAGGAGCGGGGCGGTGATTATTTCGATCGCCGCGATCCACAGCGTACGGCCCGAAAGCTGACGCGGCGACTCCAACACATCGGTTTCGAGGTCGAGATCAAACGGCGGCCGATCGATCCAGTCCCGCCCGATCAAGTGGTTCCCGCGGATCTCTGCGGCAAGTGTCACGGCTGGCGACTCGCACAGTGCATTCATCACAATCCGCGACCGAAACGCCCATACACCCCGCGCAAGCCGTTGCAAGCAGAGGGCTAATTTCAGAGGGTTTTCGAAGGAAGGACCGGCGAGCGCCGAAGAGCATGGGCGGCGAGCATAAGCACGCGCCGCCCCCGCTGATATCTGCTAAACGACTTTTACGAAGATGATGGCGAACGTGTAGAGCGCCAGCGACTCGATCAGCACGAGACCCAGAATGAGCGCGAACCGGAT
>JAICVV010000382.1 GCA_025935155.1 Alphaproteobacteria bacterium | reverse complement strand
TCCAGCACGTTGACCGCGATTTTCGGCATGCTTCCGCTCGTCCTCGTGCCGGGGCCCGGCGCGGAAATTTATCGCGGCCTCGGCGCCGTAATCGTAGGGGGCATTCTGGTCAGCCACGTGTTCACCCTGATATTGATCCCGGCGATGTTGCGGCTGGGCGAGAAGTCCTCCGCGCTGCTCGATGCGCCTATGACGCCGGCAACACCGCGCGAGCCGCTAAGGGCTGCTGCATGAGGAAAGTCGATATGCGTTCTATCGGGGGTTTGGCGGCTTCGGCTGTGCTGGCATTCGCGTCGGTTGCGGTAGCGCAGCAGGCCCCCAAACCGCCGCCACCCAAAGTCGGCGTGACGCAGGCCCGTGCCGTCAAGATGGCGCCCAAGGTGGTGCTGCCGGGCACCGTTGTCGCACGCAACGACTCCCACCTTGCCTCCGAAGTCGAAGGCCGCGTTGCCTGGGTTGCGGAAGTCGGCACGGTGCTGAAGGCCGGCGACGTTGTTGCGCGCATCGACAAGAACGTCGCCGGCATGCAGCTTGCGTCAGACAAGGCGAATGTCGCGCGGTTGTCGGCGCAGCTGAAATTCGACAGTAGTCAGGCCGATCGCATGGACCGGCTGTTCTCGCAAAGCGCCATCGCCCGGGCCACGCGCGATCAGGCGCAATCCACCCGCGAAATGGATCAGGGCGCGCTGGCGCAGGCGCAGGCCTCTATGCGCAAGAGCGAGTACCAGTTCAACCACAGTGAAATCCGCGCGCCCTTCCCTGGCCGTGTGGTGGCGCGCCTTATCAACCCCGGCGAGTACGCAACGCCCGGCAAGGACATCGTGCGGCTGGTGGATATCGATTCCATCGAGGTGAAGGCGCAGTCACCCATCGACACCGCGCGCTTTCTGCATGAAGGCATGCCGGTGAATGTGGAAGTGGCGCACCGGCCGATCGTCGCAAACGTTCGCGCCATCGTGCCGGTGGGCGATGAGGCGAGCCGCACCATCGAAATTCGCGTCGCGCTGAAAGCCGGTCAGGCGTTCGTGGGCGATGCCGCGAAGGTGATGGTGCCATCCGCCGCGCCGCGCGATGTGCTGGCGGTGCCGCGCGATGCGCTCGTGCTGCGCGAGGATAACACCTACGTCTTCAAGGTGGATGGGAAGAACGTCGCTACGCGTGTTGCGGTGGAAACCGGCACCTCGGAAGGCCCGATGGTGGAAGTGCGCGGGCCGATCCACGCCGGCGATCGCGTCATCGTCCGCGGGGCCGAGCGGCTGGAGGCTGGCCAGAAAGTCCAGCCTGTTTTGGCTTCCTGAAACCTGGGAGCGCCTTAGGCGACGCTCAGCCCCAGATAATGCTCCATTGGATCGAAGTCGCGATCGTCGTGCAGCAGCACGTGACCACGTTCGATGCAGAATGTGCCGATGATGATGTCTGCGGTCTTTCGAACAGTCACACCCAGGCTTCGCAGCCGCCGGAAGTTTCGCGCCGCCGGAACGGCCAGCACGTCGTCTAGCAGCGGAAGAATGGGGAAGCGGCGCATTTCACGTTCAATGCGCGTGGCGTGGCGCTCATCCCGCGCGCCCTGTAAGATTTCCAGCAGGATGAGGTCGCCGACTAGAATCGGTTCGTGTCCAAGCGCGATTTCTAGTTTCACAGTCTGCGAAGTTTTCAAACCGCGCAAGCGGTCGATCCACACTGAGGAGTCGACAAGAATCAAGCGCGCCGCGTCCGCTGAGTGAAGCGGCGGCCCTCTCGCATGGCGCTCAGATCGCCATACCAACCCATCCCCTTCAAGGCTTTCCCCGCGCGAACTTGCTCTTGCAGCCGGACCAGCAGCTGCAGGCCCTCTTCGACAGTCGCCTTTTTGGTGGCCAATCCTGTCGCATCCATCGCGCGCGACAGGAGTTCGTCATCTATGTCGATGTTGGTGCGCAAAAGCCGCTCCCGTTGATGTGTATAGAGTTTATCTCTTATACACATCGACGGGAGGAAAGGCAAGGTTGCGTCTCTAGCGCGTGGCGACGTGGTAATAGTGGCGGCGGCCGTAGCGGTCCGTCCAGTAGCGCCGGTGGTGGTAATACGCTGTGCGGCGGCAGCCATTGCCCGATACGCGGTGGCCAATAAAGCCACCGCCCGCGGCGCCGGCCAAGGTGCCGATCACGCTGCCATGCGTGATGACGTTGCCGATCACGCCGCCGCCTACCGCGCCGAGTGCGGTTCCTGTGGCTTTCGCACGTTCACATACCGCGCCCGCTCCTGCCGTGCCGATTGCCAAAAAACCTGCCGCTAGGGCTGCTGTCGCAATCCTTTTCATCGCACTCTCCCTGCCGCTCCATCTGTGA
>JAICVV010000023.1 GCA_025935155.1 Alphaproteobacteria bacterium | reverse complement strand
TGAGAACTGCTAGATCGGTACGCGCATCCGATAGCAGCACGCGCGCCTTGAATTCGCGCTTGTCGGACAGCACCACGACAATGTCCTGCCCGCCTTCGATCACATGGCGATTGGTGATGATGACGCCATCCGGGCGCACAACGACGCCGGAACCAAGGGATTGCTGCACGCGCTGACGCATTTCCGGCGACACGCCGAAGAACTGCTGGAACAGCGGATCGGAAAAGAGCGGATTGACCTGCTGGCGTACAACGGAGCGCGAATAGACATTCACCACCGCCGGCGCGACGCGCCGCACAATCGGCGCGAAAGTGAGTTGCACCTGTCCGGCGTTTTGCGGAACGGCGGTCGCGGCCTGCGGGAGCGCCTTTACGCTGCCCGAAGGCGGTGGCAGCGGTGCCGTTTTCGCGCTTGGCTGTGCCAGACTCGGCTGCGATGTGTTTGACACGATCTGGTATCCGGCGAGCGATGCGAGCCCGCCAATCACGCCTGCGATCACCATGCTGCGATTGATCATTTCATCGTCCTCGAACGCAAAAGGGCGGCCCTTGCGAACCGCCCCTTCAAATGTCTAGCCACGCACGCGCCGGTCTACTCCTCGGCTTCATCCTCGTTCGCCATCACCGGGCCGGAATCCTGACCCTTGGCATCGGGATCGCGATCCACAAACTCAATGAACGCCATCGCGGCGTTGTCGCCATGGCGGAAGCCGGCTTTCAGCACGCGGGTGTAGCCCCCCGGGCGCCCCGCGTAGCGCGGGCCGATCACGTCGAACAGCTTTCTCACCTGCACTTCGTCGCGGATGCGGGAGAGCGCCAGCCGCCGCGAAGCCAGATCGTTCTTGCGCGAGAGCGTGACCAGCTTCTCCACCACGGGGCGAAGCTCCTTCGCCTTGGGCAGCGTGGTCTTGATCTGCTCGTGCTTGATCAGCGCCGCGGCCATGTTGGCGAACATGGCAGTACGGTGCTGCGCGGTGACGCCGAGTTTCCGGCCGGCATTGCGATGGCGCATGACACTCTCTCACTTTCCCCTGCCCGTCATCGCCCGCTTTATGCGGGCGACCCAGTTTTTTCAATTGGATCACCCGGACAAGCCGGGTGATGACGAGTGTAAATCAATACTGATCCTCGTAACGCTTCGCCAGATCTTCGATGTTCTCCGGCGGCCAGCCCGGCACTTCCATGCCGAGATGCAAACCCATTTCCGCCAGCACCGCCTTGATTTCGTTCAGCGACTTGCGGCCGAAGTTCGGTGTACGGAGCATTTCCGCCTCGGTCTTCTGGATGAGGTCGCCGATATAGACGATGTTGTCGTTCTTGAGGCAGTTGGCCGAACGCACCGAAAGCTCCAACTCGTCCACTTTCTTGAGCAGCACCGGGTTAAAGGCCAGATCGGGCTTGGATTCCTCCAACACACGCTCGCGCGGCTCCTCGAAATTGATGAAGACCTGCAGCTGATCCTGCAAGATGCGCGCAGCATAGGCCACCGCGTTATCCGGCGTGACGGCGCCGTTGGTTTCCACCGTCATGGTCAGCTTGTCGTAATCGAGCGATTCACCCGAGCGGGCGTTCTCCACGCGATAGGATACTTTCTTCACCGGCGAGAACAGCGAATCCACCGGAATAAGGCCGATGGGTGCATCTTCCGGACGGTTGCGGTCGGCTGGCACATAACCTTTTCCGTTGGCGACCGTCAGCTCCATGCGGAAATCCACCTTCTCGTCCAATGTGCAGATGACGAGGTCAGGATTGAGGATTTCTACATCTGAAATCTGCGTGATCATTCCCGCTTTGACTTCGCCGGGGCCGGTAGCCCGCAAGGCCAAGCGCTTCGGCCCTTCCGCGTGCATGCGCAGCGCAATCTGCTTCACATTGAGCACAATGTCGGTGACATCCTCGCGCACGCCCTGGATGGACGAAAATTCATGCAGCACGCCCTCGATCTGGATCGAGGTGACCGCTGCGCCCTGCAGCGACGACAGCAGCACGCGGCGCAGCGAATTGCCGAGCGTGAGGCCGAAGCCCCGCTCCAGCGGTTCCGCAACCAGCGTGGCGGACCGGCCGGCATCGTGGCCGCCATCCACCCGCAGCTTCTGCGGCTTGATCAATTCCTGCCAGTTCTTCTGAAAGATCATCTGGTCCTCATCGTTTCCCGGACGCGTCGGATCGCGCCCAATTCGTTCGACGGGTTGCTAGGTCCGAACTCTAGTAACGAACTCTCTTCATCGGTCGCACAGCCCACGGAAAAACCGGTCTCCACTTTTCCTGGCCAACGCTCCATTGTTTGGTCGCACAGCCTTCGTAAAACCGCTTCACACTTTTACTGGCTGATGCTCCCGGCCGCGCTTTCGCGCGGCGAAAACTAAACGCGCCGGCGCTTGGGCGGACGGCAGCCATTGTGCGGGATCGGCGTCACATCGCGGATGGAGGTGACCGTCAGTCCAACCGCCTGCAGCGCGCGCAATGCCGATTCGCGGCCCGATCCCGGCCCGCTCACTTCAACATCCAGCGTGCGCATACCGTGCTCGACTGCCTTCTTGGCAGCATCTTCGGCGGCCACCTGCGCCGCATATGGCGTGGATTTGCGCGAGCCCTTGAAGCCCATCATGCCGGCGCTGGACCACGAAATCGCGTTCCCAGCCGTATCGCTGATAGTGATGATGGTGTTGTTGAAGGTGGCAGCGACATGGGCCACGCCCTGCACCACGTTCTTCTTTTCCTTTTTGCGGGGCCGTCCAGCGCCCTTCTTCTCGGCAGCCATTTTACTTCGTCACCTTCTTCTTGCCGGCGATCGCCTTGGCAGGACCTTTACGGGTGCGGGCATTGGTGTGGGTACGCTGGCCGCGCACGGGCAGTCCACGGCGGTGCCGCAGGCCGCGGTAGCAGCCTAAATCCATCAGGCGCTTAATATTCATCGCGACGTCGCGGCGGAGATCGCCTTCCACCAGAAAATCGCGGTCGATCATCTCGCGGATCTGGATCACTTCCGCATCGGTCAGATCGCCGACGCGGCGATCCTCCTGGAGACCGAGCTTGTCCACGATTTCCCTGGCCTTGGCCGGACCAATGCCATGGATATAACGTAGGCCGATTTCGACCCGCTTCTGGGTTGGGATATTGACGCCGGCAATGCGCGCCACGGGCTGCTCCTTGGTACCTTAGGCCGACGGCCTAAGAGGCTGAATTCGTTTGACTTCCTGAGCGCGCGAAAACCAGAACCCCGGCCAGAACAGGGCCGAAACCCGCTTTCGACAAGGGTGGAGTCGCCGCAAGGGCGCGGATTATAGAAATCGGCAAAGCGCAGTCAACGGCTGAAATGGGCGATTTGGCGGCCGATTTCAAGACTCTCCTCACTTCGGCTCCCGCCACCTGTCGTTCGAGCTGGAGGCTAATGAAGGTCAGCCGGAAGGGCTGCTCACAGCCGTTCTCAAGTTTGTCCACTTCCCCTGCAGCCCTGCAAAAACAGCATAACCCATTCCCTTAAGAAGATTTGACGCGCGATTGTGTTTGAAAAGTTTTGCGGAAAGGCTGAATTAAGACACTTTCGACCCTAAATTGCAGTCCGCAGTTGTGTATTAACGGGCTCGCGATTAGCTAGCGGTTGCGATTCCATATCAGCTCCGGATCTTGCGCTTGAAGTTCCATCCCCGCGTGCCTCAAGTCCGTCCGCTTGCCCTATGCACCTGCATGGCGCTGTTCAGCGTCTCAGCCGGATGCAGCCGCAGCAGCAGCACGGCGCCGCAAATGCCCGCGCCAGAGGTTGGCGTTGTGGTCCTTCATGCCCGATCTGCCACGCTCACGGCGGAACTGCCAGGACGAACCGCGCCGTATCGCATTTCCGATGTGCGCCCCCAGGTGAGTGGACTGATCCTGAAGCGCCTGTTCACGGAAGGCAGTGAGGTGAAAGAGGGGCAGGCGCTCTACCAGATCGATCCTGCGCCATACCAGGCCGCCTATAACAACGCGAGCGCAGCTCTCACGACCAGCAAGGCCAAGGCAGAACGCTACCGCCAGCTGCTCAGGGCGAACGCCGTCGCGCCGCAAGACTACGATGACGCGCTCGCGGCGTATAAGCAGGCCGCAGCGAACGTTCAGGCGGCGCGCATCAATCTCGGATATACGCGTATCGCGGCGCCGATCTCAGGCCGGGCGGGCATCTCGAATGTGACCGAAGGCGCGCTGGTAACCTCGGGCCAGACGACGGCGCTTACTACGATCCAGAGATTGGATCCGATTTATGTAGACATTCCGCAATCCAGCACGCAGCTACTGGAACTGCGCCAGGCTGTTGCCGCGGGCCGGCTCGATAAGAATACGCCCGTTGTCACCAATGTCGGGCTGTGGCTGGAGGACGGCACAAAATATCCGTCAACGGGCAAGCTGCAATTCACCGACGTGACGGTGGACACAAACACCGGAGCGGTGACCTTACGCGCGATCTTTCCCAACCCGCATCGCGTACTTCTGCCGGGCATGTATGTGCGCGCGATCGTGGGCGAAGGGGTCGTGCCAAGCGCGATCCTTGCACCGCAGCAAGGCGTTATCCGCGATACGCGGGGGCTGCCTACCGCATGGGTGGTTGGCAAGAACAACACCGCCGAACTGCGCACATTGCAGGTGTCCCGCTCAGTCGGGAATGACTGGCTTGTAACGTCTGGCCTGAAGGATGGCGACAGGCTGATCGTCGAGGGCACGCAGAACCTCCGCCCTGGAATTGCGGTGCGGCCTGCCGCCGCCAGGCTCCCTGCCGAGCAGATGCAATCGGAACGGTAACGTGTCGATCTCGCGTTTTTTCATCGACCGGCCGGTTTTTGCGTGGGTTATTGCCATTGTCATCATGCTGGCCGGCGCGCTCTCCATCACCGCGTTGCCAATCGAGCAGTATCCGAATATCGCGCCACCGTCGGTGAACATCGACGCTTCCTTCCCCGGAGCTTCGGCCGAAACCGTGCAGAACTCGGTCACGCAGGTCATCGAGCAGCAGCTCACCGGCATCGATAACCTGCTCTACTTCTCTTCGAGCAGCGATTCCTCAGGTAATGTCAGCATTACCGCGACCTTTGCGCCGGGTACCAATCCCGATATCGCGCAGGTTCAGGTGCAGAACCAGGTGCAGCAGGCGCTTCCGCTTTTGCCACAGGAAGTGACGCAACTTGGGGTGACGGTCCGCAAATCGCAGACCAACTTCCTCATGGTCGTCGGTCTTTACGATCCGACGGGACGATACAACAACGTCGATATTTCCGATTACCTCCGCAGCACCTTGCAGGATCCGCTGGCACGCGTACCGGGCGTGGGCCAGGTCCGCGTGTTCGGCGCGCAATATGCCATGCGCATCTGGCTCGATCCTTTCAAGCTGCGCAACTACAGCCTGATGCCGAGCGATGTGCGGAGCGCCATCGAAGCGCAGAACACGCAGGTTGCGGCAGGCGAAGTCGGCGCCCAGCCTTCCGTAAAGGGGCAGGAACTGGACGCGACCGTCACGGCTCTTTCCCGCCTGCAAACGCCCGAGCAGTTCCGCAACATCATTCTGCGCACCGACCCAAACGGCGCAACGGTACGGCTCAGCGACATTGCCCGAGTGGAATTGGGCGCCGAGGATTACGGCGTTGTCAGCCGCTTCGACGGCAAACCTGCCTCCGGTATCGCCATCCAGCTCGCGCCGGGCGCCAATGCCCTCACCACCGCAACTGCGGTGAAAGCCCGCACCGAGCAGTTGAAATCATCGCTGCCGCCCGGCATCGAAGTTTCCTATCCCGTCGACGTCACCACCTTTGTCCGCATCTCGATTCAGCAGGTGATTATCACGCTCATCGAAGCGATCGTGCTGGTTGTGATCGTGATGTTCATCTTCCTGCAAAGCTGGCGGGCGACGCTGATTCCGGCCATTACCATACCTGTTGTGCTCCTCGGCACATTCGGCGTGCTGGCGGCAGCGGGATATTCCATCAACGTCCTCACGATGTTCGCGCTGGTGCTCGCCATCGGCCTTTTGGTCGACGATGCGATCGTGGTGATCGAGAACGTCGAGCGCATCATGCGGGAGGAAGGTCTTGGACCCCGCGAAGCCACGCGCAAATCGATGGAAGAAATTACCGGCGCGCTGATCGCTATCGCGCTGGTCCTGTCGGCAGTGTTCCTGCCCATGGCATTCTTCGGCGGCTCGACCGGCGTGATTTACCGGCAATTCTCCATCACCATTGTGGCGGCGATGGTGCTGTCGGTCACGCTGGCGCTAATTCTCACGCCAACTTTATGCGCAACCCTGCTCAGGCCCGAAACCCTGGAAGGCTCCGGCGGCCACGGCCGGTTCGGCCGCTGGTTCAATCGCAATTTCGCGCGCGGCGTAGAAAAATACCAAGCAGGACTGCGAAGAGTGGTCGCCCAGCCTTTGATACCCCTGGTCGTGTATGCCGCGGTTGTGGTTGCTCTCGGCGTGCTGTTTTTCGTGCTGCCGACCGGGTTTCTTCCTGAAGAGGATCAGGGCTACATTCTCGCCCAGTACACGCTTCCAGTGGGCGCTCAGCAAGCGCGCACCGTTGCAGTTGCCAAAGAAGTCGAGCATCACTTTCTGGTCGACGAGAAAGCCACCGTGGCGCACATGTTCAGCGTCAGCGGTTTCAGCTTTGTCGGCTCCGGCCAAAACGTCGGGCTCGCTTTTATTCTCCTGAAGAACTGGAGCGACCGGCCTGGCGCGCAAAATCGCGCGCCGGCTATTGTGCAGCGCGCTTTCGCCGCGTTCTCCAAAATCCGCGATGCCCAGGTTTTTGCGCTGGTGCCCCCATCCGTGCCGGGCCTGGGAGAATCCGGCGGCTTCGATCTGGAGCTGGAAGACCGCGGCAACCTCGGCCATGAGGGGCTGGTCGCTGCGCAGAACCAGCTTCTCGCGATGGCCGCTCAGGATCCCAGGCTGTCCGCCGTCCGTCCGAATGGGCTTCCCGATACCCCGCAGCTGCATGTCGACATCGACCAGAACAAGGCGACCGCGCTGGGGCTGAATCTCGGCGACGTGAACGACACGCTCAGTTCCGCGTGGGCCGGCATATTCGTGAACGACTTTATCGACCGCAACCGGGTGAAGCGGGTCTATATCGAGGGCGATGCGCCGTACCGCATGGTGCCATCCGACCTGAACAGCTGGTCGGTGCGCAACGGCTCGAACACGATGGTACCGTTCTCCTCCTTTGCCTCGACATCCTGGCAAACAGGCCCTGCAACGTTGCAGCGATATAATGGTTTCCCGGCGCTGGAAATTCAGGGCAGTGCCGCGCCGGGGCAGAGTTCCGGCACCGCTATCGACGAAATGGAGAAGCTGGTTGCGAAGCTGCCGCGTGGCGCCGGTTTCGAATGGACCGGACTTTCGTACCAGCAATTGCTGTCCGGCGCGCAGGCGCCGCTGCTTTATGGGCTTTCGCTGCTGGTGATCTTTCTATGCCTCGCCGCCCTCTACGAGAGCTGGTCTGTGCCGTTGGCGGTCATGCTCGTTATTCCTCTGGGCGTGGTGGGCGTGCTGGCTGCCGCCATGCTGCGCGGACTGACCAATGATGTGTTCTTCCAGGTGGGTCTGCTGGCGACCATGGGCCTTGCCGCCAAGAACGCAATCCTGATCGTTGAATTTGCGGAATTCGCGGTGAGGCGCGGCGAAGCCGCAGTCGATGCAGCGATGGAGGCGGCGCGATTGCGCCTGCGCCCAATCCTGATGACATCCATCGCCTTTATTGCGGGCGTCTCGCCTTTGGCGGTGGCAAGCGGTGCCGGCGCAGCCAGCCAGAACGACATCGGCACGGGCGTGATGGGGGGAATGTTCACCGGCACTGTGCTCGCAATCTTTTTCGTGCCCTTATTCTTTGTACTGGTCGCACGAGGAAAGGACCGCCTCACTCGGCACGGGCACACCGCGCAGTCGGCCCCCTAATCTTGCAACCGGAAAGCAGCGTAGACCGGCAGATGGTCCGAGGCCTCGCGAAACCGGCTTTCGCGCATGATGCCTTGTTCAATGCACGGCCCGATGCCGGTGGCGAAAATCCGGTCGAGCTGCAACGCCGGGCGCCGTGCCGGAAACGTGCGCGACGACGAGCGGTACTCGAACAGATCGCCCAGATCGTTGATCGCGACACCGCTTCGCAGAGTATTGAAATCGCCGCAAAGAATACGCGGCCGATGAGGGTCGTTGCGGACGTAATCCGCAATCCGGTTCATTTGCCTGAGCCGTTCGAGCGGATCGAGACCGAGATGAGTGTTCATCACCGTGATTCGCTTTTTCGGCAGTACCATGTCAGCGATTTGCAGGCAGCGCGGCACCCCCCAGCGGCGGCCAAGCTTCACCGTCTGTGTGGCTTCCAGTGGATAGCGCGAGATGATGAAATTGCCGAATTGCGCCCCGCGTGTCTTGGTGAGACTGCGGTACTCGTGCCCCTGAATTTCATCGGCAAGATGCCGGAACTGATCGAAGTGCGGAGTTCCACGGTGCAACTGCCAGCCCACTTCCTGCAGACAGTAGACATCGAAATCGACCGAGCCGAGCGCATGGCGAACACGGTCGGGATCGCATTTGCCATCGCGCCCGACGCAACTGTGGATGTTCCAGCAGAACAGCGAAAAGCTTTTATGCATCACTCATGAATCTGCCGACGGCGCGAGGATGATTTCTTGTGAGCTAAACTTCAAGCCGCTCCGTCAAGCAGTGCAGCAATCGATTTGGCCACTTCCGGAATCGGCGCCATGCCATCGACGGTCTCGAGTTTGCCCTGATTGCGGTAATAGGCGATCAGCGGGGCAGTATTCCGGTAGTAGACGTCCAGACGGTTGCGCAGGGTTTCCGGCGTGTCGTCGGCTCGCGGCGCTTGCCCGGCGGCGATCATTTCCTTCACCCGATTTTCCGAGCGCGCGATCAGCACCTCATCGTTCACTTTGAGCTCAATGGCGAGATCGATCTGTTTTCCCAGGCTATTCAGCAGCCGGTCGAGAGCTTCGGCCTGCGCAATGGTACGTGGAAAGCCATCGAAAATCGCACCTCCGGCGCAATCCGGCCCACCCAACCTTTCGGCGATGATGCCGATGACGATTGCGTCCGAAACCAAATCGCCCCGCACCATTATGGCTTTGCATTCCAGACCCAATGCGGTTTCCGCGGCAATGGCGGCGCGCAGCATGTCCCCCGTCGAAAGCTGCGGTAGGCCGCGCTGCTCGGTAAGGAGTTTCGCCTGCGTGCCCTTGCCGGCCCCCGGCGGCCCGAACAGGACGAGATTCAACGCCGCGCTCCGCGCAGGCGCGCCCGCTTGATCAGCCCTTCATACTGCTGGGCGATCAGATGGCTCTGAATCTGCGCCACCGTATCCATCATCACGCTAACAACGATCAGGATGGAGGTGCCACCCAAGGCGAACGGCAAGCTGTATTTGTAAATGATGTACTCTGGAATTAGGCACACAACCGCCAGATAGATACCGCCGACCACCGTTATGCGCGTCAACACATAGTCGATGTACTCTGCCGTTTTCTTGCCCGGCCGGATGCCGGGTATGAAGCCTCCGTACTTCTTGAGGTTGTCAGCCGTTTCCTCGGGATTGAAAATGATCGAGGTATAAAAGAAGGCGAAGAAGATGATCATTGCCGCGTAGAGCACGAGGTACAGCACCGAGCCGTGGCTGATATAGGCCACAATGGTGGCCAGCCAGTCTGGGATGCTCTGCGAATTGAATTGCGCCACAGTTGACGGCATCAGCAGGATGGATGAGGCAAAGATCGGCGGAATCACACCGGAGACATTGATTTTCAGCGGCAGATGCGAGGATTCGCCCCCAAACATGCGCTGACCCACCTGGCGCTTGGGATATTGCACCAGCAGGCGCCGCTGTGCACGCTCCATAAAGACGATAAAGGTGATCAGCGCCACGATACCGATGAGTGCCCCGATCATCACCAGTGGCGGCAACTCACCCGTGCGGCCGGCTTCAAAACCCTGCGCGATATAGCTTGGGAAGCGCGCGACGATGCCGATGAAGATGATGAGCGAAATGCCGTTGCCAACGCCGCGTGCCGTGATCTGCTCACCCAGCCACATCAGGAGGATGGTGCCGCCTGTCAGCGTGATGACTGTCGAAATCCGGAAGAACCAGCCGGGATCGATGACCACATTGCCCCAGTGCTCAAGACCAATGGCGATGCCGTAGGCCTGCAACGCTGCCAGACCGACGGTCCCGTAGCGCGTATACTGGTTCATGATTTTCCGGCCGGCTTCGCCCTCTTTCTTCAGCGCTTCCAGCTCCGGAAACACTGTGGTCATCAGCTGCATGATGATGGACGCGGAGATGTACGGCATGATGCCGAGAGCGAAGATCGCCATGCGTTGCACAGCACCACCGGCAAGCACATTGAAGACGTCCAGCAGGCCGCCCTTCTGCTGGGCCAGCTGACGTGCGAGTTCCGACGGGTCGATACCGGGCATCGGGATATAGGTTCCCAGGCGGGCTACAATCAGCACCACCACGGTGAACAGAATTCGCTGCCGCAGCTCCGTGGCCTTGGCGAGCGAATTAAAGTTGAAATTGGCGGCTAACTGTTCGGCTGCCGAAGGCATCCTTCACTCCTGACCGGGCGCTCCGCCAATATGGGGAGCCGCACGGATTAAAGAAGCCGTTACGCTGTCGCGCTCGCATCCGAGGCGCGGGCGGCCCGCTTCTCGGCCGATTTCTGGCGCCGCTGCAAACGCTTGCCGGCGTCGCCCTTCTTGTTCATGTTGACACGCTTTTTGAAGGTAGCGGTCAGGGTCCCCCCGGCTTTCTCAATGGCTTCACGCGCACTGGCGCTCGCACCGGCGACTTCGATCTCGATTTTCGCCGAGAATTTGCCATCGCCCAGCACGCGAACGCCGTCGCGGCTGCGCTTCACCAGGCCGGCGGCCCTTAGCATCTCCCCCGTGATCTTCTGTCCGGCATCGAGCTTTTTGCCGTCGATCGCCTTCTGGATACGGCCGAGATTCACTTCCGCGAAATCGTTGGCGAAAATGTTGTTGAAGCCGCGCTTCGGCATGCGCATGTGAAGCGGCATCTGGCCGCCTTCGAAACCGTATACCTTCGTGCCGGTGCGCGCTTTGGCGCCCTTCACGCCGCGGCCTGACGTTTTGCCGAGGCCGGACGATGAGCCGCGGCCCACCTTGAGCTTGCGCTTGTGGGCGCCGGGATTGTTGCGGATTTCGTTCAGCTTCATTGTAACCTCGTCATGGCCGGGGCAGCATCAGCGCGTCCCGGCCATCCAATCCTTATTTCTCTTCGACAATTTCAACCAAGTGTTTTACCGCGCGGATCATGCCGCGCACGGACGGCGTATCCTCCAGCGTGCGCTCACGGCGGATCTTGCCAAGGCCCAGTCCGCGCAACGTTGCTGCCTGGACTTCCGGCTTGCGGTTGGCGCTGCGGATCTGGCGCACCGTCACTGTCTTATTCGCTGCTGCGGCCTTCGCCGATTTCTTTTCAGCCATCGTTCAATTCCCTCAGGACGCGCCCGCCTGCTCGCCCTTGTTGCCTTCGCGGCGCGCGATAATCTCGCTCACGCTGCGTCCACGGCGTTGGGCGACCATGCGTGGGCTCTGCTGCCACTTCAGCGCATCGAACGTCGCGCGGACCATGTTGTACGGGTTGGAGGTACCGAGCGACTTCGCCACCACATCGCCGACGCCCAACGCCTCGAATACCGCGCGCATCGGACCGCCGGCGATGATGCCGGTTCCCGCCGGCGCCGGACGCACCAGCACCTTGCCTGCACCGTGATGACCGCGGCCCTCGTGATGCAGCGTACGGCCATCCTTTAGCGGGACGCGGATCAGCGTCTTCTTCGCCTCATCCGTCGCCTTGCGGATCGCTTCCGGCACCTCGCGTGCCTTGCCGTGGCCGAAACCGACGCGCCCGCGCTGATCGCCAACCACCACCAGCGCCGCGAAACCGAACCGCCGGCCGCCCTTCACCACTTTGGCGACGCGGTTGATATGCACGAGCTTGTCGATGAACTCGTTATCGCGTTCCTCGCGATCTTCCCTGCGCCGCCTGCCGTCTTCACGCGCCATATCTTCTTCCTCTGTCGCGCAGCCTGTGCCGAACCGGTTCCCAGTTCGGCGGGCTGACGCTCCTACATCAAAACTCGAGGCCGCCTTCGCGGGCCGCGTCTGCGAGCGCCTTCACGCGCCCATGATAAATGTAGCCGCCACGATCGAACACGACCCGCTTAACGCCCTTCGCAGCAGCGCGTTCGGCGATCTTTTGTCCGACCGACTTTGCCGCCTCCATGTTCCAGGTCTTGGGCCCCTTGCCTTCCTTCTCGTTGCTGGAAGCAGCCGCCAGGGTGGCACCGGCGCGATCGTCGATCACCTGCGCATAGATATGCCGGCCGGAACGGAAGATGGAAAGCCGCGGGCGCTCCGCCGTCTGCGCAATCCGGTAGCGCGTGCGGCTTTTGCGGCGGTTGAACAGTTTGCTCGTCATGGCACTTACTTCTTCTTGCCTTCCTTGCGGCGGATATGCTCCCCCGCATATTTCACACCTTTGCCCTTGTATGGCTCCGGCGGACGATAGGAACGGATTTCCGCCGCCACCTGCCCCACCAGCTGCTTATCTATTCCGGAAATGGTCAGAGCCGTCGGCTTTTCCGCGACGATATTGATGCCGGCTGGAATGGGATAACTCACATCGTGGCTGAAACCGAGCTGCAGGTTCAAATTCTTGCCCTGCACCGCCGCGCGATAACCGACGCCATTGATTTCCATCCGCTGTGAGAACCCCTGCGTGACGCCGACCACCAGGTTATTTACCAGCGTGCGCGACAGGCCCCACATCTGAGGGCCGCGTTCGGCACCTTCGCGCGGGCTGACAGTAATGCCGTCCTCACCGACAGACGCGCTAACTTCGTCCACCAGTTTCAGCGACAGCTCGCCTTTCGGGCCTTTCACCTTCACGGTTTTGCCCTCGATATTGGCCCTAACGCCGTTTGGCAGAGGAACCGGCCTTTTGCCGATACGTGACATTGTTCTTTTCTCCTCGCCTAAAAGATCCGGCAGAGAACTTCGCCGCCCACGTTTTTCTCGCGTGCGGAAACGTCCGTCATGACGCCCTGCGGCGTGGAAACGATCGAAAGCCCGAGGCCCTGGCGATGCGGGCGCAGTTCCTTCGCGCCGGCATAGACGCGGCGGCCCGGCGTGGACACGCGTTTCAGTTCGCGAATGACCGGACGGCCTTCGTGGTACTTGAGCTCGATCTCGAGCTCTTTCTGGCCGCCCTTGAACTCAACCTCCGCGTAGCCGCGAATGAAGCCTTCCGCCTGCAGCACATCCAGCACACGAGCGCGCAGCTTCGACGCCGGGCTCTTCACCTTCGCCGTGCCGCGCAGCTGGCCGTTGCGGATGCGCGCCAGAAGATCGCCGATTGGATCCGTGATCGCCATATCC
>JAICVV010000214.1 GCA_025935155.1 Alphaproteobacteria bacterium | reverse complement strand
TTCCCTGGGTGTCGCTGTTCATGGGAGAACCCACCTGCTCCCCTTCAGCGGCACCCGTTCCGGCCGCGGTACCGGTTGTATCCGTGCTACCCGCAGCGCCGTTCGTGCTCGTGCCGGAGCTGCCGTGCATGCGCTGGTAGTTTGCGGGCTCGGTGGTCAAGCCGTTCTGCTGCGTAGCCGTGCCGTTCGCGTTGCTGCCGACAGCCGTGTTGTCGGTACCAGCGCCGTTGGCTGCCACGCCCGCGTTCGTACCGGCTGCGGTATTCTGCGCCTGCGCCAGCTGTTGCCGATTCAATTGCGCCGTCTGCTGCCGCTCTGCCGGTGTTGATGGGTGATGCAAGCTGCTGCTGGCCATGTGGCGATGATGCGAATGTGCAAAACCGGGAGTCGCAGCACCCGCAAGCGCCAGGGCGGCACCCGTCAAAAGAATCGATATGTTCCGCATGCCGGTCCTCCTTTGGATCGTTGAAGCTTCCCGCATTGTTGCCCGGGTCCTCAAAAGAGAACTCTGGCGCCTCACTCCCAGTTCCGCCCAAAAGAAAGAGCCGGCGCCTTGTGAACGCCGGCTCGCAAGTGAAGGCCGCGTAAGCCTCGTAATCAGTGGGGCGTCGTTCCCGGAGGATTGTTCTGACCGCTGGCCGGCGTGCTTGTGGTCGTCGTGGTGGTTGTGCTGCTGGTGCCCATGCCGCCGCCTGCCGTGTGATGCACGACATGATGGCGCCGGTGATGAACCACGCGATGGTGCACGACGTGGTGATGCATGGTGTGATGCATACTGCCGCTGGAGGTGCCGCTCATGCCTCCACCCATACTGCCGCCGGAGCCGCTGCCCATGCCGCCGCCCATGTTGCCGGTGCTACCGCCGCCCATGGCGCCGTTTTCCCCGCCGGCGGGTGCTGAGCTGGGATTGGGGTTCGTCCCCGCATTGCTGCCTGGCGGGTTAACCGCCGGCGAGGTTGTGGCGTTCGGATCCATAGCGGGCGCGCTGGTGCCCGTATTGCTTTGCCCTTGCATCGGCTGGTTTTGGCTGTTGTCTGCCTGGGCCAAGACGCTCTGCCCCTGCCCATTCGGGGCGGCGGCCTGAGCGAACGCAACGCCGCCTGTGAGGGCGAGTGCCACTCCACAAAGCGCTAAACCCTTGATCGACATTTGCTTCTCTCCCTTGTCTCTCCATGACGTTCGCCCATCAGGGGCAAACACATCCTTTGGTAAAGAGCGGAACGCCGCGGCCGACATGAGGGTTCCTGATTTACGCGTCACCCCATGCGCAAAAAATCCCGCGCAACTTCCAAATCCGCCACAAACCTGACGTATTCGCGTTGCTTGTCCCGCTGCTCCTGAAGCCGCAGCAGGTAAGACGGGTGGATGGTGACAAGCGCGTTGCCGCCAGCCGGCACAGGCACGATTTTCCCCCGCACCTTGTTGATGGTGACGACGCGCTCGAACGCGCTGCGGGCGGCCGTGGCGCCAAGCGCCACCATGAGCTTCGGTTTCACCAGCTCGCGCTCGATGTGCTGCCACCAGCGGCAGGCATCGATCTCGCCGGGATCGGGGCGCTTGTGCAGCCGCCGCTTGCCGCGCATCTCATGCTTGAAGTGCTTGACCGCATTGGTGACGAACACGTCTTTCCGATCGATCCCGGCTTCCTGCAACGCCTTATCCAGCATGCGGCCGGCAGGCCCAACGAACGGATGACCGTCCAGGTCTTCGTCGTTGCCCGGCTGCTCGCCGATCAGCATCAGCGGCGCATGCGCGGGACCTTCGCCCGGCACGGCTTGCGTCGCGTGCTTGTAGAGATCGCAGCGGCGGCAGGCGTTCTCCGCCTCGCGCAACGCCTTCAAGGAGCGTGGCGTCTCCTCCCGCAACTGCTGCTCGAACAGGGACATGCCACGCGAATGCACTCATCCTACCGAAGTTCCCCTTGGGGAAAAGGTACCAGCCGATGTATCGGGAGAGAAAGCGATTGCCGAATCGAACCCATGAACCTGATTAGATCAAGGCAGCGGGTGGCGGATCACGGGGAGGTGTTCACCCCGCAATGGCTGGTGGAAGCCATGCTCGATCTCGTCAAGGGCGAGAGCGAGCGCATCGACTCCCGCTTTCTGGAGCCCGCCTGCGGCAGCGGCAATTTCCTGATCCCAATCCTGAAGCGCAAGCTCGCGGCCGTGGAAACCAAATACGGCAAGGCGGCGGAGTTCGAGAAGCAGCATTACGCGCTGCTGGCGCTGATGTGCATTTATGGCATCGAGCTTCTGGCGGACAACATCGCCGAGTGCCGGGACAATATGCTGGAAGTTCTGGCCGAGTATCTGGGCCTCGAGCCGTCGCACTATTTTTATAGCGCCGCCAGGCATGTGATTGCGCAGAACATTATCCACGGCGATGCGCTCACCATGAAGACCGCGGACGGTGGGCCGATCACGTTTGCGGAATGGGGTTATCTCGGCCGCGGCAAATATCAGCGCCGCGATTTCCGGCTGGACGTTCTGGCAGGCATGTCCGGGTTCGCGGAAGAAGGCTCGCTGTGGGCCAATCTCGGCAAGCACGAAATCTTCACGCCCGCGACAACCTACCCACCGGCGACAATGCGTGAGCTGGCCGCGCTGGGCGAAGCACCGTTCTAGACTACAGGCTCAATTCGCTGTGCGAGCCCAAACGAACGAGCTCCAGCGTTGCTGCATCCGGCTTGCGGTAGATGAGGACGAGGTCGGGCCGGACATGGCAGTCGCGGAAGTCCTTCCATTCCCCGGCGAGCGGATGGTCGCGATACTTTGGCGGAAGCTGCGCATCGGAGGCGAGCAGCGAAACTACGGCGCGCACATCGTTCTCCAGCGTTCGCCGGTACCGGCCTTTCGCCTCGCGTTTGTAGTCGCGTTTGAACTGCGTGGTGTGTTTAATCGTCCGCATCGAGGCCGGTTATCAGCTCGTCGATGTTGCCGGCCTTCCTGAGATCGCCGCGCCGCGCGGCGAGGAGCGCCTTGATCGTCTTGGCGTTCGGCACCAGCGGATCGAAGGGCAGCGCCTTCTCCGCGACGGTCCGCATCAACATCATGCGCACGGCATCGGACACCGTCAGCCCAACCGCGCCCAGAATGGCGCTGGCTTCCTCTTTCAGGCGCTGGTCGATCCGGGCGCGGACCACGGCATTGGCGGACATGTCTATCTCCTTTGGGCTACAATGTAGCTCACGACTTCGGAAACTCAAGTCCCACTTTCGAGCGTCCTTTTTTGCCGCTCTGGACGGTTGCGAAGCCATCCACTTCCACAAATTGGAACTTTCTCTTCCATTTTTTGGAACATTGTGCTATGGACCCTTATGCTCGTGATCGGTACGGATGTGGTGGAACGGTACTTTTCCGCCCACGCCGGTCACAAAGGAATCAAAGCCGCCCGGGCTCAATATGAGGCCTGGCTTGCGATTGCGATGGCGGCGAACTGGAAAACGCCGGCGGACGTGAAAGCGGCGCATCCGAAGGCCAGCATCCTTAAGAGCGGACGTGTGGTGTTCAACATCAAGGCAAACGATTATCGTCTGGTAGCTCTCGTCCAATATCGGGCGGGTGTCCTGATGATCCGGTTCTTCGGTTCCCATGAAGAGTACGACGCCATCGATGCGGAGACGGTGTGATGAAAGCAACTTTGATCCTTATTCAGAACGATGCCGATCATGCCCAGGCGAAAGCCCAGCTTGGTAAGCTGATGGCGTCGGATGCTCCCGAAGACCGGGCGCGCCTCATGGCGCAGGCGCAACTGATAGAGGCCTATGAACGGGCGCGCTGGCCGCGCCGGCCGCCTGCCCTTCCGGTCCTGCTGGCGTATCTCATGGATCAGCATGGACTCACGCGCGCCGACCTGATTCCGTTGTTGGGCACTGCCAGCCGGGTCAGCGAAGTCCTGACCGGCAAGCGCGAGCTCAGCATGACGATGGTAAAGAAGCTGCGGGAGCGCTTCCACATTCCGGCCGACGTGCTGATTCCCGCCGGCGCACCGCGCAAAGCGGCTTGAGCCGATTGAGCTCCCGAACGGGACGACGCAAACAGGCTGTGTGCAGCCAGAGGACAGGCAAGATATGTTCCCCTCCCCCAACGAGGGGAGGGGTTAGGGGTGGGGGGCTGAATGTCCATTGAGCGTGCCAGAGCCTTGCGCAAAAACGCGACCGAACCGGAAAAGCGATTGTGGAAAGCGCTGCGGCTGTTGCGGCATGAAGGCTTGCATTTCCGGCGTCAAGCGCCGGTCGGGCCCTATTATCCGGATTTCGCGTGTCATCGCGCGAAGCTGATCATTGAATTGGACGGCGAGCCGCATACCAGGCCGAAGCAGATGAAGCACGACGCAGAGCGGACGCGCTTTCTCGAATCCATCGGTTATCGCGTGATCCGCTTCTGGAATCTGGAGACCTTTGGCGGCGAGGATGAAATCGCCCAATACATTCTCTCGCTTTGCCGCCCCCCACCCCCA
>JAICVV010000257.1 GCA_025935155.1 Alphaproteobacteria bacterium | reverse complement strand
GACACGGCGGGCGATTTCCGCGCGCGGCGGACGCGTGCGGCGGCCGCGCACTTCAAGACCGAAGGCGATGTTCTTTGCGACGGTCATGTGGCGGAAGAGGGCGTATTGCTGGAACACGAAGCCCGCGCGGCGCTCGCGCGCCGGCAAGGATAGCCATTCCACATCTTCGAACTTCACGCGTCCGGATTCTGAAAATTCCAGTCCGCCCAAAATGCGCAAAAGGGTCGTCTTGCCCGACCCCGACGGCCCCAGCAATGCGAGGAAGCAACCCTTTGGCGCGGCGAAGCTTACGCCTTTCAGAGCCGGAAAGCGGCCGAAACGTTTGGCGATAGATTCGACGACGAGAGACATCCGTTACTCCATCAATGTTTGTGGACGGCGGCGATTTCGTCCGCGTAGTGCCACTCGAGAAACGTCTTAACGGCCAGCGTGACCAAAGCGAGCGTCGCCAGCAGCGAGGCGACCGCGAACGCCGCGACGAACTGATAGTCGTTGTAGAGAACCTCGACATGCAGCGGCATGGTGTTGGTTTGTCCACGGATGTGTCCGCTGACAACGGACACGGCGCCGAATTCGCCCATCGCACGCGCGTTGCAGAGGAGCACGCCGTAGAGCAGCCCCCATTTGATGTTGGGAAGAGTCACGCGCCTAAATGTCTGCCAGCCGGATGCGCCCAGCGACGTTGCGGCCTCTTCTTCATCCCGCCCCTGATCCGTCATCAGCGGGATCAGTTCGCGGGCAATGAACGGGAACGTAACGAACATCGTCGCCAGCACGATGCCCGGCAGAGCGAAGATGATCTTGATGTCGTGATCGCGCAGATAGGGGCCGAGCCAGCCCTGCATGCCAAAGATCAGCACGTACACGAGACCGGAAACCACTGGCGACACGGAGAACGGCAAATCGATGAGTGTGATCAGAAAACTCTTGCCGCGAAAATCGAACTTCGAAATCGCCCAGGAGGCGCAAAGACCGAAGACCAGATTCAGCGGCACGGCGATCCCGGCAGCGATCACGGTCAGACGAATTGCAGAAAGCGCATCAGGCTCGATGATGGCGGCCACGGCGGCAGAAACGCCGTGGTTCAGCGCTTCCGCAAACACCGTGACGAGGGGCAACAGCAGGAACAGCACAATAAAGAAGGCTGCGGTTGTCACGAGCAGCACGCGCGCGACCGGATGGTCCTGTGTCGCGCCGCGGGGATGCACGGGGAGTGCCAGGTCGCTCATCGCCGTGCCGCCGTGAAGCTCTGCAGCCCGTTTAGAGCGAACAGCATAAGGAACGATGCGCCCAGCATCACCACGCCGATCGATGCTGCGCCGGCGTAGTCGAACTCCTCAAGTTTGATGATGATGAGCAGCGGGGCGATCTCCGAGCGCATCGGCAGATTACCCGCGATGAAGATCACAGAGCCGTATTCGCCGACGGCGCGCGCGAAAGCCAGCGCTGCGCCCGTGATCAGGGCCGGCAGCAGCGCCGGGAAAACCACACGGCGGAGGGTCTGGAAACGCGAGGCGCCAAGGGTGGCGGCGGCTTCTTCGTGGTCGCGGCTTAAATCGTTCAGCACCGGCTGCAGGGTGCGGACGACGAAAGGCAGGCCGATGAATGTGAGTGCAATCACAACGCCAAGCGGCGTGTAGGCGGCCTTGATGCCGAGCGACATCAGCGGCGCACCCAGCCAGCCATTCGGCGCATACAACGACGACAACGCGATCCCCGCTACCGCCGTCGGCAGCGCGAACGGAAGGTCGACCAGCGCATCGATCAACCGCTTGAGCGGGAAATTGTAGCGTACCAGGGACCAGGCGACGATCAGGCCAAAAAATGTGTTGAGCACCGCGCCAACCGCCGCGGCACCAAATGACAGTTTGAGGGAAGCCAGCACGCGAGGCGCGGTAACTTCCTCCACGAACCCGCTCCAGCCCAATTCCCAGGGGCGGATGATGAGCGCCGCCAGCGGGATCAGGACAACCGCGGAGAGATAGAAGACGGTAAATCCAAGCGACAGCCCGAAACCGGGCAGGGCGCTGCGCGTGCGCCAATAGGTGGACGGCAGCGCCCCCGCAAAACTCATTTTGCACCCGGCTTATAAATCTGGTCGAACACGCCGCCATCGGCGAAGTGGGTCTTCTGCGCTTTTTGCCAGCCGCCGAACACTTCGTTGATGTTGTAGAGCGGCAGCTTTTTCAGCTCCGGATGCTGAGCCAGCACCTGCTCGTCACGGGGACGATAGTGGTTCCTCGCTTCGATCTCCTGCGCTTCCTTCGTGTAGAGGAATTGCAGGTACGCCTCCGCCACCTTGCGTGTCTTGTGGCGATCGACATTCTTGTCGACGAAAGCAACGGGCGGTTCGGCAAGAATGGAGGCGGACGGGTATATGATATCGAACTTGTCCTTCCCCATCTCCTCAAGCGCGAGATAGGCCTCGTTTTCCCAGCAGATGAGAACGTCGCCGATGCCCCGTTCCGCGAATGTGGTGGTTGAGCCGCGCGCGCCGGTGTCGAGCACCGGCACGTGCTTGTAGAGTTCGGCAACGTAAGCTTTGGCCTTTTCCGGGCTGCCGCCGGGCTTCTTCTCGGCATACGCCCAAGCCGCGAGATAAGCCCACCTTGCGCCGCCCGAGGTCTTCGGATTCGGCACCACAATCTGGATTCCCGGCTTTATGAGGTCAGGCCAATCGTGGATTTTCCACGGATTGCCCTTGCGCGTCAGGAAAACGATCGTTGAAGTATAAGGCGTGCTGTTATCCGGCAGCCGCTTTTGCCAGTCCGGCGACATGAGCTTGCCGATTTGCGCGATGGAGTCGATGTCGTACGCCAGCGCTAGCGTTACGACATCGGCGTCGAGCCCGTCGATCACGGCGCGGGCCTGTTTGCCCGAGCCGCCATGGCTCATGTTGATGGTGACATTTTCGCCCGTCTTGGCCTTCCACTGTGAGGCGAACGCGCTGTTGATCGCCTTGTAAAGCTCGCGTGTGGGATCGTAGCTGACGTTTAGCAATGTGACGTCCGCGCTTGCCACACTGGCCGAAAGGACAGCGGCTGCCGTGAACAGAAAAGCAGTCGTCTTTCTCATGATAATCCCCGATGTGTGTTAGAACGCGACTTGCGCGCGAAGCGATACCGCATCCAAGCGCGCACCGAGATCCCCGCCGGCGGAATCCAGCCGCGACACGTCCGTATGCTGATAATCGAGCATGAAGCGGATTGCGCTGTTCGGATACCAGTTCAGGCCAGCGGTCCAGATCTTCTGGTCGCCGCCGCGGATGGCATCGGGAATGGCAATGGTCCCCGGCGCGCCGGCGTCGAAATTAAGATCAAGGACGCTATACCGCGCAGCGATTTCCCATGCGCCCCAGCCCATCTTGTCGAAGGAGAACTCGTCGACCGGTATCGGGGAACCGTAGGCGCCCCGCTCGGGCCGATAAGGTTTGGATTCGCCGGTGAGCACCCAGCTGGCTTGGGCGTACCAGCCGTCGAAAGACGGATTGGAAAGGGGACTGTCGCGCCGGCTGACGTCGTAATGGAAGTAGCCGCCCTGGCCGTACAGGCTGTGCCAGTTGCCTGCCGCCTCGAGCCCGTAGGTGAGCATGTGATTTGCGTTGAGCGTGCCGGTGTCGATCAGGCGAATGCCATTATCGTCCACATTCAGTTCCGGCCGTTCGCGCAACCGGACCGATTCGGGCGACTCGTTCCCTGCAGCGGTGTCGGCCGGCCGGATGACGTAAGTGGAGTCAGCGCCGATCGCGAAGTTGACGTCGTCACCGAGGATGAAACGGTATGCCGCACGCCCAACGAGGTTTTGCTCCTCATCGAACACAGCAGATTCGCCAACAAGTCCGCCGGTGTAGGAAAGCGCGGCGAAGTAGTTGTCATCATAGGCGAAAACGGTTGCGCCCTGCCTGCCATCCGAACCGGCAATGCT
>JAICVV010000152.1 GCA_025935155.1 Alphaproteobacteria bacterium | reverse complement strand
CGGAATTCGTCCAGTGCTTCCCCCATCGCTTCAATGGCACGTTCACGCGTGGGTGCGTGGGTGCAGAGCTTGGCGATCATCGGATCGTAAAACACGGAAATCTCGCCACCCTCGTACACTCCGGTATCGTTGCGGATAGTGACGCCATCGCGCGTGCCTTCCCGCGGCGGCTGATACCGCGCCAAGCGGCCGGTTGACGGCAGAAAGCTGCGGTAAGGGTCTTCAGCATAGATGCGCGATTCCACCGCCCAGCCATTCAGCTTCACGTCCGACTGTTTGAGCTGCAGTTTTTCGCCGGCGGCCGACCGGATCATTAGCTCTACCAGATCGAGCCCGGTGATCAGTTCCGTCACCGGATGCTCCACCTGCAGCCGGGTGTTCATTTCGAGAAAGTAAAAATTGCGGTCCTTGTCGACGATGAATTCGACCGTGCCGGCGCTGTCGTAATCGACGGCCTTTGCCAATGCGACCGCCTGCTCGCCCATCGCTTTGCGCGTGTTCTGATCGAGAAAGGGTGAGGGCGCTTCCTCGATCACCTTCTGATGGCGGCGCTGGATCGAGCATTCGCGCTCGCCAAGGTAGATTACGTTGCCGTGCTTGTCGCCCAGCACCTGGATTTCAATGTGGCGAGGCTCGGTGACAAATTTCTCGATGAACAGGCGATCATCGCCGAAGCTGGCCCGCGCTTCATTTTGCGACGACTGAATGGCCTGCGCCAGCTCGCTTTCCTTATGCACAATGCGAAGGCCCTTGCCGCCGCCGCCAGCGGAGGCCTTCACCATCACGGGATAGCCGATGTCCTTGGCGATTTCCCTGGCATGCGCTTCGTCGCGAATTTCTCCGACATAGCCGGGGACCGTGCTCACCTTCGCGGCGAGCGCAAGCTTCTTTGATTCAATCTTGTCGCCCATCGCGGCGATGGCTTTGTTATTCGGCCCAATGAAGGTGACGCCGGCTTCCCTCAGCGCTTCGGCAAAGGCTTCGCGCTCGGAGAGAAAGCCGTAGCCGGGATGCACGGCCTGCGCGCCGGTATCCCTGCACGCCTGCACAATGGGTTCGATCTGCAAGTACGATTGTGAGGATGGCGCCGGTCCGATGCGCACCGCCTCGTCCGCCATCTCCACGTGCAACGCATCGGCATCGGCATCGGAATAAACTGCGACCGTCGCAATGCCCATCCGGCGAGCGGTCTTGATGACGCGGCAGGCGATCTCGCCGCGATTGGCAATAAGGATTTTCGTGAACACCCGACCCCCTAGGCGGTCCTGTTTCCGATCCGGTTTTCCGCCGTTCTAAGGCGTCAGGCCAGCGAGGTAAACGCTTGGCAGAGTGCCGCCTTCAGGTTGGCACTCACGGCCAGCTCAGGCTTTCAGACGAGCCCGCCGCTGCGTGTACCAGACATAGAAGCTTATGGCTGTAAGCGCGTACAACACCCAATTGACGGCGCTATTGATGCCGGCCGGCAAAACAAAGGATGCAAGGCCAAAACAGAGCGTGGCGATCAGGCAGATCTGCTTCCACGGGATCGTGAACGTACGTTGCCTCTTCCAGGCGAGCAGTTCTTCGTCCATCGGAGCCGCCCGAGCGGGAGGCACCACCTCGGCGGCAACACGAACTTCATCCGATGCGGACACAACCGGTTTGGAACGCGCTTGCGGCCACGCAGCTCGCGGCGCAACGCGGCGTCCGAAAGACGGGCGGTTCATTCGCCCATCATAGCCTAGCCGCGGTTAGGGATCGCTTAATCCCCCCTTCCCTGCATGCTCTTGTCGCGGATGGCGCGAAACTCGTTGCCCTCGTACCAGTTCGGCCAGTCGTTGCTGTTGGCAAGGCGATTGCCCACTGCGTACAGCACCTGAAGGTCCGAAACCGGCCCGCTCAAGTCCCAATTTGCCTGCCACTCATCCGACGGCTGATGATAATGTTCGGTGCGGTAAGCGTCGCGCGCCGCCTGCCCCGCCGCGGTACCGCCGTTCAACAAATCGTAGCCGCCCTCCGGATCGAGCATCGGCACGCCGACTTTTGCAAGACTGATGTGATCCGAACGGTAAAAGTGCCCTTTCTCCGGCTCGGGATCTGGCGAAATATGACGGCTCTGGTTCGCCAGTTCGAATGCCAGCGCATGTTCAAGCTGCGAGGCGCCGCTACCGACCACCACCATGTCATGCGCGCGGCCTTCCGGAAGGTTGGCATCCAGATTGATGCCGCCGACGATGTGATTGAGCGGCCAGATCGGATGTTTTGCGAAATACTGCGAGCCCAGCAGCCCCTGCTCTTCCATGGTCCAGGCGATGAACGCCACCGAACGCTGCGGCGCGGGCTTTGTTTTCGCGAATTTCTCCGCGATCTCCAGAATGCTGGAGACACCCATGCCGTTGTCCACCGCGCCATTGTAGATTTTGTCCGGGCCGGCGACATCCGGCTTCACACCCAGATGATCCCAATGCGCCGTGTACAGAAAATAATCGTTGGGGCGGGTGCGTCCGCGCACCACGCCAACCACATTGCGGGTCATCATTTTCGAAATGGTAGAATGCGCGTGCGCGGTAAGCGTCTCGCCGGTCATCGGCATTGCTCTGAAGCCCGGCTTGTTGGCCGCCGCTTTCAGCTGCTCGTAATCGAGCCCGGCGCGATGGAAGAGATCGCGCGCGGTCTCCAGCGTGATCCAGCCCTGAATCGGCACCATGTCCATGTTGCCGTTCGGAGTGTCCAGCCACGACTTGTTGCCCGAGTTGGAATTGCGCACCACCTCCCAGCCATACGCCGCGGGCTTCGTTTCGTGCACGATGATGGCCGCGGCTGCACCCTGACGCGCCGCTTCCTCATACTTGTAGGTCCAGCGGCCGTAGTGGGTCATCGCCTTCCCTTGGAAGGATTTGGGATCCGGCGTCGCATCCTCGTTACCAGGATCGTTGATGAGGATGACAACGGTTTTTCCCTTCACATCCACGCCGGCGTAGTCGTTCCAGTTGTACTCCGGCGCGACCACGCCGTAGCCCACGAACACCAGCGGCGAGTTGGTGACACTCACATCCGGCGATTTGAATTGCGGTGTCCAGAACACCTGCTCATCGGGAAATTTCGGACTGAGTGCGCCCTTGGGCGTGTTGAAGGTGAGCGAGGATTGCGCCGGATCGAGCGCGATGTTCACGGCCGGCACCGGCTGGAACCAGCTGCCGTGATTGCCCGGCCTGAGCCCGATGCGCTTCATCTCGTCCGCGATCCACTGCGCGGCCGCTTCGCCAGCCGGCGTGCCGGGCCCGCGGCCCTGGAAGACATCGTCGGCTATCGCCTTGTCGCGCGTGGAAAGATCGGCCGCGGTGATGTCTGGGGTGGTGACCGGATGCGGCGGAAACTGCGGCGCGGCAGCGAGTAGCAACGCGGCAGCCGCGGCGCAAGATATGGTGGTGAGCCCCTTATGAATTGTTTTCGGGGTATTCCGTTGTTTTGCTGAAACCATTGTATCGACCTTAAGCCTTCCGGTGGGCGCGCTCCCTGAAGGGGCTACAATAAGGCCGGATTCCGGCAGGGGAACGACTTTATTTTTGTCGCAGCTTAGGCTGCTTAGGATCGGTCGATGATTGGCGCGAAGGGACGGGAATGGAATTCTATATCGCAACGGAAACCAAGGCCGCGGGCCTGCCGTTCAGCTCAGCAGTACGGGTGGGAGACGTGCTCTACCTGTCTGGGGCGCTGGGCAATGTGCCGGGCAAGCAGGAACTCGTGCCGGGCGGGTTGGAGGCCGAGACGCGGCAAACGATGGAGAACGTCGGCGCGGTGCTGAAGGCGAACGGGCTTACCTTCGACGACGTGTTCAAATGCACCGTGATGCTGGCGGACATGAACGAGTGGGCGGCGTTCAACCGCGTGTATCTGACGTACTTCAAGCCGGACCGCCTGCCGGCCCGCTCCGCCTTCGGCGCCGCCGCCCTCGCGCTCAACGCCTGCGTCGAACTCGAATGCTGGGCGCATGTGGGAAGGGTAGGATAGCGCTCTGCTTCCCCCCTTGTGGGGAAGCTGTCAGCCGCCGCGCAAGCGGCGGATGACTGAAGGAGGGATCGTGACAACAGAACGCGTCCGCGAACTGCGCTGGAATATGACCGACGCCGAACGCCGGTTATGGGCACTTCTCCGGCGCAAGAAACTCGCCGGCTATCGCTTCCGCCGGCAGGCGCAGATCGGTCCGTACTACGCTGACTTCTTCTGCCCGAAGGCACGGCTGATCATCGAAGTGGATGGCACCTTTCACGGCGACAAGGATCAGGACGAACGCGACCAGGATCGCACACGATGGCTGGAAGCGCACGGCTGTCGTGTGATCCGCTTCTGGAACAAGCACGTGTTCATGTATCCGGATCGCGTGGTTGAAGCGATCCACGCTGAGCTTGCGGCCCCCCTTCCGTCTGGCAGCGCGACGCTGTCGCGTCGCTCGCCAGCCACCTTCCCCCACAAGGGGGGAAGGAGAAGTGAGATAATGTAGCCATCATCAGCGGCGGCGCGCCCCCTCCGCCTCGCGCGCGGAGTGCGTGCTCCGCCGTTTGCGGGGGAGGAAAACGGTTATGCAAGTCTCAGCGTCTCACAATGGTATATTGTCGTGTTTTTTCCAGATGTGCGGCACCTGCTTGTTGCGGAGCATGCGCAAGGAACGGGCGATGCGCCAGCGGGTGGAATGCGGGCGGATCACATCGTCGATGTAGCCGCGTGAGGCGGCGACGAACGGATTCAAAAACCGGTCCTCGTATTCCTTCGTGCGCTGCGCGATGGCCTCCCTGTCGCCGCGCTCATTCCTAAAAATAATTTCCACCGCGCCCTTGGCACCCATCACCGCGATCTGCGCCGACGGCCACGCATAGTTCACGTCCGCCCGCATGTGCTTGGAGGCCATCACGTCATAGGCGCCGCCATAGGCCTTGCGCGTGATCACCGTCACTTTCGGGCAGGTGGCCTCGGTGAAGGCGAACAGCAGCTTGGCGCCGTGCTTGATAATGCCGCCATGCTCCTGCGCCACACCGGGCAGGAAGCCCGGCACGTCAACGAAGGTGACGATAGGAATGTTGAAGCAGTCGCAGAAGCGCACGAAGCGGGCACCTTTGCGGGAGGCCTCGCTGTCGAGCACGCCAGCTAGCACCATCGGCTGGTTGGCGACAAAGCCCACGCTCGAGCCCTCGATGCGGCCGAAGCCGGTGATGATGTTGCGCGCGAACGCCTCGCCGATCTCGAAGAAATCGCCCTCGTCGGCGACTTTCAGGATCAGCTCCTTCATGTCGTACGGCTTGTTGGCGTTCTCCGGCACCAGCGTGTCGAGGCTCATTTCCTCCCGGCGCGGATCGTCAGCCGTCGGCCAGTGCGGCGGCTTCTCGCGATTGTTGAGCGGCAGGAAATCGTAGAGCCGGCGCATCTCCTCGATGGCGATGACATCGTTGTCGTAGGCGCCATCGGCGACCGCTGATTTTGTGGTGTGAACCTTCGCGCCGCCAAGTTCTTCGGGCGTCACGTCTTCCTGCGTCACCGTTTTCACCACCTCCGGCCCGGTGATGAACATGTAGCTGGTGTCGCGCACCATGAAGATGAAATCGGTCATCGCGGGCGAATACACATCGCCACCGGCGCACGGCCCCATGATGACACTGATCTGTGGCACCACGCCGGAGGCCAGCACATTGCGCT
>JAICVV010000458.1 GCA_025935155.1 Alphaproteobacteria bacterium | reverse complement strand
TCGCAAACCGGCGCCGCCGATGTGCTGGATGCGCTGGACGTGCCCACCGATCTCGGGCCGGAAGCGGCTGCCAAGAGTTTGCGCGAAACAGGCTTCTGCTTCCTGTTCGCGCCGAAATATCATGCGGCGATGAAGCACGTAGCGCCGGTGCGGCGCGAGCTTGGCTTCCGCACCATCTTCAACCTGATCGGACCACTCTCCAATCCGGCTGGCGTGAAGCGGCAGCTGATCGGCGTGTTCTCCACGGAATGGCTGGAGCCGGTGGCGGAAGCTTTGCGCGAACTCGGCACCGAAGCCGCATGGGTTGTCCACAGCGACGATGGCCTGGATGAAGTCTCCATTGCGGCGCCGGCACAGGTTGCGGTGCTGGACCGCGGCACCATTTCCCGCCGCACGATCATGCCGGAAGATGCGGGACTGCCGCGTTCGTCCATCTCCGCGATTGCCGGTGGCGATGCACGCGCCAATGCCGCCGCCATCCGCGCGTTGCTCGCAGGCGAGCTTTCTCCTTTCCGCGACATTGTTGTGCTGAACGCAGCAGCGGCTTTGGTGGTGGCGCAGCGCGCTGTGGGTTTACGCGAAGGTGCAGCTATGGCCGCACACGCAATCGATTCGGAACGAGCGAAGAATGTGCTCGCGCGCGCTTCATCCATTTCCGAGATGGCGCAATGACCATTCTCGACAAGATTGCCGCCTACAAGCGCGAGCAAGTGGAAGCCGCGAAGCAGCGCGTGCCGCTGCACGAGCTTGAGCAGCAGATTGCGCGAATGGATTCGCCGCGCGGCTTCCGCACACGGCTGCAGAAGAAGCGCGCGGCCGGTGAATTCGGGCTGATTGCGGAGATCAAGAAAGCGAGTCCCTCGAAGGGCGTGATCCGCGAAGACTTCGACCCGCCCACTCTCGCGCGCGCCTACGAGGAAGGGGGCGCCGCGTGCCTCTCGGTTCTGACGGACTTCCCCTCATTCCAGGGCGACCTCGCCTTCATTCCGTGCGTGCGAAGCGTGAGCCGTCTGCCCGTGTTGCGGAAGGACTTCATGCTCGATGCCTACCAGGTAGTGGAAGCGCGCGCGGCCGGAGCGGATTGCATCCTTCTGATCCTCGCGATGGTCGACGATGCGCTGGCGCGGAATCTGACAACCGAAGGAAGACAATATGGGATGGATGTGCTGGCCGAAATTCACGATGAGACTGAACTCGACCGCGCGCTGGCGTTGGATGCAGAAATGATCGGCATCAACAACCGCGATCTCAGAGCTTTCGTCACCGATCTCGCCGTAACGGAAAGATTGGCCCCACGCATTCCGCCGGACATTCTGGTCGTCGCCGAAAGCGGGCTTTCCACCCCTGACGACCTGCGGCGGCTGGCCGATATTGGCGTGACAACATTTCTGATCGGCGAAAGCCTCATGCGGCAGCCCGATGTGACAGCCGCGACTCAGGCGCTGATCGGCGCTAGAGTACCGGCATGAGCAAGCTTACCCATCTGGACGAACACGGCGCCGCGCGCATGGTGGATGTATCGGAGAAGCCGGAAACCACGCGCGAAGCCACCGCAGAAGCGG
>JAICVV010000279.1 GCA_025935155.1 Alphaproteobacteria bacterium | reverse complement strand
TACAACATGGGCGGCATTCCCACGAATTACATGGGCGATGCGCTGACCCTGAAGGACGGCAATCCGGACACTGTGATTCCCGGATTGATGGCCGTGGGCGAGGCGGCGTGCGTTTCCGTGCACGGCGCCAACCGCCTCGGCTCCAACTCGCTGATCGATCTGGTGGTGTTCGGCAAAGCCTGCGGTATCGAGGCGGCGAAAGCTGTGACGCCAGGCGAAACGCATCCCGACCTGCCTAAGGATGCCGGCGATGCTGCGCTCGCGCGTCTCGACAAATATCGCCACGCGCGCGGCAGCACGCCAACCGCGCAGATGCGCCTCGCCATGCAGACAGCGATGCAGGAGGACGCGGCCGTGTTCCGCACTGGCGAGACCTTAAAGGCAGGCCTCAAACGCGTGGATGAGATTTATGCGCGCTTGCCGGACATTTCGGTTTCGGATCGTTCGATGATCTGGAACTCCGATCTCGTGGAGACGCTGGAATTTGAGAATCTGATCCAGCAGGCGATTGTCACGGTGGAAGGCGCCCTGGCGCGCGAGGAGAGCCGCGGCGCGCACGCCCGTGAGGACTTCCCCCATCGCGACGATCAGAACTGGATGAAGCACACGCTATCGTGGATAGATCCGGCGAATGGCTGGGCGCGGCTCGACTACCGGCCGGTACACACCTACACGCTCACCAACGACGTCGAATACATCCCGCCCAAGCCGCGGGTGTATTGATCTATCTGATCGCCTGTTTTACCCACGCGGCGAGAATGTCCAGCAATTCAACCATCACCTCTATATCGTTACGGCCGGATTTGGCGGGGACATGGAAGGAATGGTCGGCATCGTCGAACAGCGTCAGCGTGGCGCATGAACCAAGGCGTTCGACGAGCGGTTTGAGGTAATCGAGATCGGCAAATTCGTCGCGCGTGCCTTGCAGGAAGAGCATCGGAATTTGAACAATCGAAAGATGTTCGGCCCGTTTGTCCGACGCCTGACCGGGCGGATGCAGTGGATATCCGAGAAAGACCAAACCGCGCACGCCGGGCAGCGGCGTCTCGGCCTGCGCCTCCGATGTCATGCGCGCGCCGTACGACTTTCCGCCGGCAACAAGCGGAAGGCCCGGCAACAATTCTCCCGCCTTCTCCGCCGCAGCGCGCACAGCCGCCTGCGCCACTTTAGGGGAATCCGGGCGCTTCCGCCCCTGCTCCATGTAGGGAAACTGATAGCGCAATGTCGCGATGCGGCGTTCGTCGAGCCCCCGCGCTACTGCACCCATGAACTGGTGCCGCATGCCGACACCGGCGCCGTGCGCAAGAATATAGCAGGCGCGGGCGTTTGACGGCGCCGTCAGCAGTCCGGAAACTTCGTCATGGCCCGCCGCAATTTTGACTTCCTGCTCCGATGACATGATGCACCTCTAACTTGCAGCACAGGACCCTAGCCTACCCACTCCCTTTGCGGGAGTGCCGCGTGTACGCTGTGGCATGAAAGGAGCATGGCATGACACTGGAGCCGTTGCTGCACGCACCGCTGGCCGTGAAGATTCACGTCGCGACCGTGGTGCCGGCGTTCTTCCTCGGCACGTACCTGATCTTCTTCAGCCGCAAGGGCGCGCCGCACCATCGCGCGTTGGGATATGTTTATCTCAGCCTGATGACGATTACCGCGATCGCAGCGCTGTTCATTCACGCGATCATGCCAAACAGCCCGTTCTTCGGATTGTCGCCGATCCACCTGTTTGTGCCGCTCACGCTGTTTGGTGTAGTGGGCGCATTGCGTGGCGCCTGGACTCATAAGATCGGTCTGCACCGGCGCGCGATGCTGGGCGTCTATATTGGCGGCCTGCTGATCGCCGGCAGCCTGGCTTTCATGCCTGGCCGCATCATGCACGCGGCGGTCTTCGGCAGCTAACGCGCGGATGCCAGGGCGGCATCGATCTCCGCACCCTTTGCGGCCTTGAAAGCGATGCAGCGATCGATGCGTTCCTCATCCTCTTTCAGCACGCGTGGCATGCCGACGAGTTGGGCAGCTTTGGGGCCAAGGAACGCATGAAGGTCCGCCTTATCTGCGGCGGTGCAGCCGAAGCGCTGGATATCCGGCGTGCCGCCCATGCCATAGCGCGACAGGCGCTTCTCCAGCGGCGCAAAATTTGCCTTGAACCACGACCACAGCGCCTGCTTGGCCGCCGGCTCCAGCGCGAAATACCGCTGCACATAGCGGAAATCGCCGGTGCGGATCTTTGGCGTAAGCGCCAGCGCCAGCACCGTGTTCAGCGTCGCGCCGTCCCGCGCGCCGGCAAGGGCGTAGATCGCGCTCTGGATGAAATACTCGTCGTCAGACTTTTGAAGGACTTCGATCAGCCGCCCGCTGAACGTCGCTCCATCCTGCATCACAGCCGCGCGCATCGCTTCCTGGCGCAACTCCGGCGGAAGCGAGCTGTCATTGCCGTTCGATGCCAAATACTCTTTAGCAGCTTTGGCGAGTTCCGCGATTACGGCGGGATCGTTTCCCTCCTCGACCAGCAGCTGTGCCAGTTGCGCCCTCAGCATCGAATCCGCGGCGGGCTCCCGCCGTTTCGTTTCCAGGCCAAGCTTCTCGAGCCGCGGCCCGAAATGTGTGCGCACGAACGCCTGCTGCGCAGCCAGGGCTTGCGCTGACAGCACGCCGGTAACCCGCAGATCATGTAGCGCATCCGTCAGGTCGAAGGTGTCGCGATGGTCGCTGTAAAGCAGGTCCCAGCCGGCGGATGGCGCCAATTGTGCAATGACGCCGTAGAAATCCGCAGCGGGAAGCTGACCCGCGCGCAAGCCCGCATTCACGTTGTGAAACAATGTCAGCTGGTCGTCAGCGGAAAGGCTCGCCCCCTTCTGAAGCAGCGGCTGCCATTCGCCATCCGGCAAGCCGAAGCGGTAGTACCCTGCCCCGCTCGCATTCGGGAAAACATCGGCCGGACATTTTGTTCCCAATGAAACAGCCGACGATGAGGGCCCGGCCAGAGAGCACGTCCGCTGTCCGTCCGCTTCGATGCACATCGGCACATGCCAGCGGCCCTCCGGCAAGCGGATTCCGACCGGCCTGTAGGTGGCCTCATCAACATGCGCGGCGCCCGAACCATTCGCGCAGCTCACATCCGTCTGCATCAGCGGAATGTGTGGCTGATCGATAAAATCGTTGAACGCCTGTACGATTTCGGGATGGTGTGTGGTCTGCGCAATGGTGCCGATGAAGTCCTGCGCCGTAGCATTCCGGTACGAGAATTTCGTCAGATAGGCATGAATGCCTTTACGGAACTCTTCCGGCCCGACAAAACTTTCGAACATCGAAAGCACCGCACCGCCTTTGCTGTAGGTAATATCGTCAAAGGCATTGTTGATGTCGTCGGGATTGCGCACCGGATTGTGAATTTGCCTTGCCGAGGGCAGCTCATCCAGCCGCATCACGCCGAGGCTGCTGATCAGCGTATCGTGCGCGAACTCCTGGCCGGGCCGCACGGTTTGCGCAATTTTGAACTCCATCCAGGTGGCGAAGGATTCGTTCAGCCAGATGTCATCCCACCAGCGCGGCGTCACCAGATCGCCGAACCACTGATGCGCGATTTCGTGCGCCTGCACCGTGAGGCTGGAGCGG
>JAICVV010000008.1 GCA_025935155.1 Alphaproteobacteria bacterium | reverse complement strand
GGCAGGAACACGTGCGCAGGAGAATTTGTCGATCCCGGGGGATCCGCAGACTCAGCCCACGCGCTACAATGTCCAGGAAATGAACTTCGACATGTGGTGTCAGGAGCAGCAGCATCTGCCAGCCGAACGATGCGACAAGCGTCTTCCAGAAGACGACGCGGCATTCGATGCCTACCGCTCGAAAATCGAACGTTATGAAATACCTTATCTGCAGCAGCAGCAAAAACAACTTCAGCTGAATTCAGACATTCTGCACAACGATCCGGTCGACCGGCGCGACCGGACTCCACAGGCTCCGGACCAGCCGCCCTCCGGCGCCGTGCCGCCGAAATAGTCTACGGAACCGCGCGCAGCGGTGGGATCTCGATTCCCAGCGCATCGACCAAGCGCCGCATCAGCACATTCCCCTCCGGGACTTCGGCAGGCTTCGTGTCCCGATTGATCACCAGCCTGAGATGAGGCGCTTTTCTCAATGTCTGGAATTTCGACGGGGGCGGGAATTTTACCCCATCCGGCGACTCCAGCGGCTCGTTCTCCTTCACGAGCTTTGCGTCCACTAGGCGCTCGCAAAGGATGGTGTTGCTGAAAAGTGCTGAACCATCCCCTGTAATCTGGGAAATCCCGATAAAGCGCGAGGGGGTGCATCCGGCAAAGCTGAGCGGGGCGAGCACGGTTTCCATCTGCGCGGTGCCGCGCTCCGTTTCAACGGCAAAGGAAAGGCAGATCGGCTCCGCGGAGGTCAGGGATTTGCGCATCATCTGGATAATGGTGCCGCGGCTTTGCATCTCCCAGCGAGCGAGAAAGTTCATGCCCCGCAATTCCATTCCATAGCGATCGCAATGCGATGTACCCGCGAGCCGGTAAGTCGGGCAGTTTGGATCGGCCGCGTCCAGAATAAACACATGCGAAAGGATCCGTTTGATCGCTCTCGGATCGATTGCCGTCTGGTCCGGCACGCTCCGGCCGCTGCGGAGGCGGCTCCAATAGCCGACCAAAAGGTGACTGTTGCGGTGTTTCATAACGGGCCTGCCAATCCAGCCTGATGTCTCGCCCCGAGGCAGCACGGGCAAAGTTTCGCTGCCGCTACTGCCCAAGCATGAGGCGTGCCAGCCGCCGGGACTCAGTGCTTCAGACGCGGCGATCCCACGGGCCGCGAGGTGGAGCCGGCGCAAAAAGGGGAACGGCACGAAATTTCAGGACGGCGTGAGCAAGGCCGCAGCAAAACCTCCCGCGTGCGCCCACCACGCGGTGCCGAGCTGGCCAGGACTAGAGCGCCGCGCTGACCAACTGCATTAGGAACCAGAACCCGACAACCCAGAACGCGGCAATCGAGAGCGGGAACAGAATGCATGATTCCAATCATTGGGGCGGCCCGGCCGCGAGACTCCTGATACCCTGCAAAGCAACCTGCAACACTCCATTGCATTCCACCCAGATTCTCCGCCTTGTCCCTGCCGGAAAAGGACTCTAAAGCTCAGTCATCAGGCCCAAGCCAATGAACATTCACGAATATCAGGCGAAGGAAATTTTACGCGGCTTTGGCGCGCCGGTGCCGCGTGGTCTTCCTGCGTTCAGCGTGGACGAAGCCGTGAAAGCGGCCGAGCAGATCGGCGGCCCGGTGTGGGTGGTGAAGGCGCAGATTCATGCCGGCGGCCGCGGCAAGGGCGGCGGCGTGAACGTTGTCAAGTCGATCGAGGAAGTGCGGCAGGAAGCCGAACGCATGCTCGGGATGTCCCTTGTGACGCACCAAACCGGCCCACATGGCAGATTGGTGCGGCGCCTTTATATCGAAGACGGTTCGGCGATCGAGCGCGAGCTTTATTTGTCTGCACTGGTAGATCGCGAATCCTCACGGGTCGCCTTTATCGCATCGACCGAAGGGGGCATGGATATCGAAGCCGTCGCCAAGAACATGCCGGACAAGATCGAGACCTTCACAATCGATCCCGCGGCCGGCTTTTCGCCGTATGTGGGACTGGAGATCGCCACCGCGCTGAAGCTGAACAACGATCAGGCCAAACAATGCGGCAAGCTCATTCAAACCCTCTACGGCGCGTTTCTCGCGACGGACATGAGCCTGCTCGAAATCAACCCGCTTGTGGTGACGAAAGAAGGCCGCATTGTCTGTCTGGACGCCAAGATAAATTTCGACGACAACGCGCTGTTCCGGCATCCCGATATACAAGGGCTGCGCGATCCGGATGAAGAAGACCCGATTGAGCGCGAAGCGGCAAAGTACGATCTCTCCTATGTGAAGCTCGACGGTTCCATTGGCTGCATGGTGAACGGCGCGGGCCTCGCCATGGCGACAATGGACATCATCAAGCTGTACGGTGAAGAGCCGGCAAATTTTCTCGATGTGGGGGGCGGGGCTTCGCGCGAAAAGGTGACCGCCGCATTCAAAATTATCCTGTCCGATCCCAACGTGAAAGGCATTCTGGTCAACATTTTCGGCGGCATCATGCGCTGCGATATCATCGCCGAAGGCATTGTGGCCGCAGCGCACGAAGCGAAGCTGTCGGTGCCGCTGGTGGTGCGGCTGGAGGGCACCAATGTGGAGCTTGGTAAAAAGATATTGGCGGAATCCGGCTTGCCCATCGTATCCGGCTCCGACCTCGCCGACGCCGCGCAAAAAATTGTCGCCGCTGTTCGGGGTAAAGCGTGAGCAAGCTGCGCGGCACGTTGCCTCCCCTTGAAAAGGGGAGGTCGATCCGCGCAGCGGATCGGGTGGGGATCACATGATTTACCGTCGCGTGATCCCTCCCCGAATTCGAGTTCGCTACGCTCGCCCGAATTCGATCCTCCCTTTTCAAAGGAGGGTGAGGTGACGCGCTTCGACCGGACGAGCCTGAAGACACAGCGCGCACGCGCGCTACGCCGAAACGGGACTAAACCCGAAGCGAAACTGTGGAGTGCGCTACGCGGTTCTCCACTCGGTGTTTCTTTCCGCAGGCAACACCCGGTCGGACCTTACATTCTTGACTTTTATTGCCCATCGCTGAAGTTCGAGATTGAGCTCGATGGCGATCAGCACTCTGAGAACAAGGCCTATGACGAACACCGGACCCGTTATTTGAACCGAAAGGGAATTCGGGTCATTCGCTTTTGGAATGTCGAGGTAAACCAGAACCTTGACGGTGTTTGTGAGCGCATTGCTGCGGTAATCCAGAACCTGACCCCCACCCGGAACGCTGCGCGTTCCGACCTCCCCCTTTCAGGGGGAGGGAAAACGAGGTTCTGAAGCTTCGCGATGAAATTATATCCATGCATCGTCGTGCTTTGTCTGGCTGCGCCCGCCCTCGCGGCCGAAACCAAGGCGCAGTTGCACTGCGTTACCGGCCCCGTGCAGAAAACTTATGGCGGGTCGAAATGGCTGGTGCACAGCTGCACCGATGGCAAAAGCCTCGTTTTCACCGCGGTTTCTAAACCTGCCGCGCCATTCGAATTCGACCTTACCTATACGGGCAACGGCTACGACCTCGATGGCCGTGGAACTGGCGACCGCAAGGCGGCGGATGCCGCCTATGCCGAGCTTCAGAAGCTGCGCGGCAAAGACATTCTCGCGCTGATAAATGAAACCCAGAGCGCCGAACGAAAGCGATAAGCAACGGAACCGGTTTGAATGTCTATCCTCGTCGACAAGAATACGCGCGTTATCTGCCAGGGCTTTACCGGCCGGCAGGGCACCTTTCATTCTGAAGCCGCGATCGCCTATGGCACGAAGATGGTCGGCGGCACGTCGCCCGGCAAAGGCGGAACGACGCATCTGGGCTTGCCGGTGTTCGACACTGTGCGCGAGGCCAAAGCGGCGACGGATTGCGATGCCAGCGTCATTTACGTGCCGCCGCCTTTTGCGGCCGATGCCATTCTGGAAGCCATCGATGCGGAAATCCCCCTGATCGTCTGCATCACAGAAGGCATTCCGGTGCTGGACATGGTGAAGGTGAAGCGCGCGCTGTGTGGCTCGCGCTCGCGCCTGATAGGCCCCAACTGCCCCGGCGTCATCACGCCCGGCGAGTGCAAGATCGGCATCATGCCCGGGCACATTCATAAGCGCGGCAAGGTCGGCATTCTCTCCCGTTCCGGTACGCTCACTTACGAAGCGGTGTGGCAAACCACAGCCGTGGGACTGGGCCAAACCACTTGTGTTGGCATCGGCGGCGACCCGGTGAAAGGAACCGAGTTCACCGACATGCTGGAACTGTTTCTGGCCGATCCCGAGACCGAAGCCATGATCATGATCGGGGAGATCGGCGGCGGCGCGGAGGAGGATGCTGCAGAGTTCCTCAAGCGCAGCAAGACAAAAAAGCCCGTGGTTGGATTTATTGCCGGCGTGACAGCGCCGCCCGGCCGCCGCATGGGTCATGCGGGAGCGATCATTTCCGGCGGCAAAGGCGGCGCGCAGTCGAAGATCGAGGCGATGCAATCTGCCGGTATCCGCGTCTCCGAAAATCCAGCCGCGTTGGGCACAACCTTACTGGACCTGTTACGCGGCACGGCATAGCCCCGTTTCCACATGAGCGACACCCCGGGTGCCGCGCTGACCCGTACGGCACTCCGTAGATTGTGCGCGGACTATGCCGTAGCCGTCGCCACTGTGCCAACGGTACCCACAGATTTGCGGCCCAACCACCACGCGATCGCCAAGCCGGCCGCGATGTAATCGGCCAACTCAATGAAAACGGCAGCCAGCGAGTAATCCGCCGGAAACCCATACCAGATCCAGTACGACACATTGGTGGTGACCGCCGCCGCGACGCCAACCAGTGTGACGAAGCCAACGCGGCCCCAATAGGTGCCGATCACGGTGAGCGAAACCAGAAACGCGGCAATCAGCGCCTGGAGCACTTCTTTCAAAAACTCGGCAATCATCGGCGCGGCCATGTCTGTCACGCCGTGTCCCGGCGGATGATAAAGCAGCAGCCCCGATGGATTGGCCTTCATCGCCGCATTCATTTTCTGCATCATCTGCGGGTCTCTCGGATCGACCCAGGGAAAGAAATAGAGCCCATCCTTGCTGCCGTTCGAAGCCTGCGCAGCCGAAAGCACGGCCGCTTCGTTCGGCATTTGACTAAGGCCCACCTGTCCCAATGGCAGCGCCACATGGGCAATGGTCGACCAGATATACATGGCGATGCCGCCGAGAACTCCGGCGATCAGAACGCGTATTGCCATCGTGATCCCCCTTCGTGAAAGGTAGAGAATAGCCCATCCGTATTCCCTTTGGGAGTTGGCCCCAGCAGGCCGGACGTGCCATCATGAGACGGGGATTGGAACGCTGGCCGCCGCCACTCAGGGCGAAAATTTGACGGACCCCGGCACGCCAGGACAGAGCATGATCGAGATGGCCGGTTTGGCAGGCTCACCATGAATGCAGACGAACGCGAGTTGTTCGACCTGATCCACGAACGCTCATTCCGCCGCGGCAGGTTCCGGCTTGCATCGGGCCGCGAGAGCGAGCTCTATTTCAATCTCAAACCCACCATGATGACGCCGAAAGGCGCCCTGCTTTCCGCACGGGCGCTGCTTGCCCGCATCTGGCCGGAGAGCGCCGATTATGTTGGCGGCCTCGAAATGGGGGCGGTGCCCGCGATCGCGGCGCTGGCAGCGATTAGCGAGGCCGAAGCGCGTCCGGTCAAAACCTTTTTCGTTCGCAAGCAGCCAAAAGGCCACGGCACGATGGACATGATCGAAGGGCTTGCATCGAACGAAACGTTGGCGAAAGCGCGCGTGCTGGTGATCGACGACGTCGCCACGAGCGGCGGCTCGATCCTGAAGGCGGTGGACGCCGTGCGTGCAGCGGACGCTTTGGTGAATACCGCGCTGGTGCTCGTCGATCGCGAAGAAGGCGCCGCCGAAGCCTTGGCGGCGCAAGACGTTCGCCTGCTCTCTGTGTTCACAGGGAGAGAGTTTCTGCTCGCAGCGCCCGTCGCAACGCAGGACGCAAGTTCGACACTCGCAAACGTGCCGAAAACCGGCTGACCAAAAGTGCAGCGTTCAGTTGGCGAAGTGCCGTTCCCACACCGGCCCGATGCGCTCGCGTTGTGAAACCGATTTCGCCAGCGCCAGCAGATTGGGAATGTGCCCCGCCGCCAGCCAGTCCTTCCCGATACTGCCGCGCCAGCGCGAGAACATCGCCGCGTAAATATCGAGAATGGAAAAGCCACCGGCGAGGAACCAGGGGCCGGCCACCTGCCGCTCCACGATCGACAGCCGGTCGCGAATGCGCTCCCGCGCCTTCTGCCGCAACGCATCGGATTGATCGCCCTTCGGGGCAAAGCGTTCCGGATAATCGGAAATTTCCACCATGGGGTAGATTTCCGCAGCCATAAATGCGAGCCAGCGGTACGCGCTGCCGCGCTCGGGGCTTGCCTGCGGCGGCAACAAGCGCGCATTCGGGAAGTGATCGGCAACCGTCAGCAGGATCGCCAGCGACTCCGTCAGAATCTGCCCTTCCGGTAGCCGCACAGCGGGCATTTTGCCGCTCGGGTTGATGGCGAGGAATTCCGGCGAGCGTTGCTCGTTCTTCTCCAACGAAATGGTTCTGAAGTCGTACGGCGCCCCGGCTTCGGCAAGCGCCGCCTCAGCCGAGAATGCGCCAGATCCCTTGTCGCCGAAGATGAGAAACATGGCCGCCTCCAATGATCTCTGGCTGGCACATAGGCACGCCTCGTTCAAAGCAAAAGGGCCGCCGGTACTCGCCGGTCGTCTTTTCCGGAATTTCAGATATCCGCCGTCTAGCGGGAATAGAATTCACGATCAGGTGTAGCTGCACCTGCGCAGCACAGGACAGATACGCCTGATCCGGCGCTTTGCATGCCAGGGGGAACCGGATTGATACGCGCCCACGGACATTGGATGCTGTCCTCGGGATGGGATGCGACAGTTGCCGTAAATGAGCGGACACGGATTACACCGGACGGCCCACAGCATCGTCACAGCAGATCGGGCGTTTGCCCGAATGCTGATGCTCTCGATCTGGCTGGAAACCTTGCGTCTGGCCATCCTCGGCCGGCGTCCCTCGCTGCCACGGTTCGTGGCGAAGAACAGGGCGAATGTCGCGATCTATGCTTTCGACCGGCAGCAGATGGACGATCCGTCGTTCGCCGAACGGCAAGTGGCCAGTATCGGTGAAGATCGTGCGGCCGTGCGCATCTTTCTCCAGCTCGCTTCGCCGCAAGTCCATGGTCCAGACCCTATCGAAATCGACGAAAAGAACCGAATCATCGAAGCGATCGCGCGACGATGCGGCGGCCATCTCGTGGCAATGACCGAACTTATGCGCGTGGGTGCCGCACGCCGTATCAAGAAATCCGGCAAGCCCAATTGGTACGGTTATGTGTCCATCGCGCATATGGTTCTACGGGCGACTCGCGTTCATGCGTTAGAGGCGTCCGTCGGGGCCGGTTCGGCCATGAAATTCGGATCGGTTCAGCTCAGCGCCACCAGACTCGCCGCGACGGACCTGTTGACCAATCTGGAATGGCCAGATTCGAAATTGCCTGCAAACCTCGCCCGCTCCTACTCGGGCAGCTCGATCAACGATTTTATCGCAGGCATCGTCTCGTTTCCGGGATGGCCCCAATGGGGCAAATTTCCTCTCTCAGAACCGATCGATTGGTCCGCGCCGGGTGCGAACTTGACCTGGCAATCCTATTTCACAGGACTGGAATTCCTGCGCCCTCCTCTTTCCCTTGCTTTCGATGTGGCGAACGGCACGAAGGTCGCGCCTGGGATTGTCCAAGCTCTGGCGGATAGAGGAATGAGCGCGGATGAGGTGTTTCGTAAAGCCTCGGCGATCCTTTGCAGATTCATACGCAACAATCCGCCGGCCGCACCGGCCAATCGGCGAGCCTATTCTCAGGGAACGATCTGCCGCAGGATTGAAACGGTTCTCGTCTACCTTCTTTGCTGCAAAAGGCGAATGGATCGGGGGCTTGCGATAGAGGCAGGTGAGGTCGAAATCGTCGAGAGACATCTTGTCCAGTGCTTCGAAATTTTGTGCAGCGATGAAGTTTATCCAAAAGACGGAAACCATGGCGCGCGGCAGGACATTCTCTTCATCCTGACCGGTCTTCTGTTTCCCAAGTTGGATTATGCCCGAAAGTTAGCGGCTCTCGGGATGGGGCGGCTCACGCGTTACCAGACCGGAAAAGCGCTGTCGGCCGACGGTGTGTGGCTGGAAAATTCCTTTAGCTACCATTGCTGGATCGTAAGTCTGTTCACCAGGATGCTGGCCGATTTACGAACGGCGAATGCGCCCGACTCGCCTGTTATTCGCGATGCACTTCGGCGAATGATCCCCTTTGTGGAAGCGCTTATCAAGGTGGACGGTCAGGGACCGTTGATCGGCGGGACGGGGCCCGGCCAATTCCTGCCGACAATACTTGCAGCGCGGCGCGAGCTTGCTTTTGCAGAGGGCGGTGGAGAAGCGGCCGATCGGCCGGCCTGCGAGCCTTTTGTGCGCGAAAAAACGACGTACTACTTCCCGCAAAGCGGCTATTTCGCAAGCCATTCGACAGCCGAGCTCTCAAACGACGCCTCCAGCGTCACGTTTCTTGTTACGTTGGGCAATACAAAGCACAAACATTCGGACGATTTGTCGGTATTGTTGAACCACGGCGCCGCAGATTTGCTGATCGATGGTGGAACGTTCAGCAAGGAGACTTCGGATTCCCTGTGCAACGCTGCGCAGTTCGATCCAGCCAGCCACAACACATTTCGGGTGAACGGCGAAGGATACATCTTGCGCGCGGTACCGGGACTGGTTTCCGCAGGGCTGATTGGAATGTGGGAAGAATCTGGCTGGGCAGCTGCGCTTGGGTACAATCATGCCTACCCGGAGGCGCGGATTCTGCGTGCCGCAATACACCTGAAGAAAAATAATGCGGTTCTTGTCCTGGACAAACTGGCAAGCAAGACGTCACGAGAGGCTCTGTTCGAACAGTTCTGGCACCTCTCGCCCGATTTGTCGCCGCGCGATGGCGATGGCGCAAATTCTCTTGTGTTTGGGACAACGGCGAAAGGCGCACTCCTGGCCGCCTTCGATGCCGCTGGGCCCACGCCGGCAATCGAATTCGGTAGCAAAGAGAATCCCATCGGATGGGCCATGCGCCGGCGTGGAAGCGTTGTGCCTACGCCTTACATTCGCCGGATGTTGAAATGCCAGTCTGGAACCATGGCAACGGCGTTCCAGTGGACCGGAGGTGACGGAAAGCTCGAAGTGGCGTTCCGCTCTCTCGCAACCGGAGGAGTCGAAATCAGCGCGAAGGGCTACAAGTTTGCAGCGCAATTTTCCGTCGGCGAAAATATCGTTTCCTGCACTGCCCTCGAAAGCTCGGCTGAGTCGCCGGACAGCAGTGATGCGCGCGATCCCTCAGCGGGAGATTACAACGGCGGCAATGGATCGAGAAACCGCCGGCACCGCAGGCGCGCAGCACGTTACCGGGAATAGAACTCCACGATCAGATGTGGTTGCATCTGTGCTGCGTAGGGCACATCGCCCAACTTTGGCGTGCGCAGAAATTTCGCGGCCATCTTGTTGTGGTCAGCGTCGACATAATCCGGCACGTCGCGCTCGGCGCTCCTGGATGCTTCCAGCACCAGCGCCATGTCTTTCGCCTTCGCGGTAAGCTCGATGCTGTCGCCTTCCTTCACCTGATAGCTGGGGATGGTGACGCGCCGGCCATTCACCTTCACATGACCGTGGCTCACCAGTTGACGGGCGGCGAAGGGTGTGGGCACGAATTTGGCGCGATACACCACTGCGTCCAGCCGGCGCTCGAGCAAGCCGATCATGTTCTCGCCGGTATCGCCCTGCCTGCGCGCCGCATCGACGTAGTATTTGTGAAACTGCCGTTCGGTGATGTTGCCGTAATAGCCCTTGAGCTTCTGCTTGGCCTGCAGCTGCGTGCCATAATCCGACAACTTCTTGGCGCGGCGCTGGCCGTGCTGGCCGGGGCCGTAAGAACGCTTGTTGACCGGGCTTTTGGGGCGGCCCCAGACGCTTTCGCCCATGCGGCGGTCGAGTTTGTATTTGGCAGTCGCGCGTTTGCTCATTCAGGCATCCAGTCCGGCAGAAAACAGGGATTTCCGGGGGACATCCCGCGCGGAAAGGCGGGCAATATAGTCATGGACTTTTGCCTGTCAAACTGGCCTTTTCCGACAGGGCCCCGTGGCGGAACCGGTAGACGCAACGGACTTAAAATCCGTAGCCCGAAAGGGCGTGTCCGTTCGAGTCGGACCGGGGCCACCAAATCTGAGGAGCGAGTAACGGCCAATCCAACACCCTATGCCCGACAACCTTGTTTACCGCATGGAGTCAGAACGCCTGCTGCGGCCTGTATGGCGGGTAGGCGGTGCCGAAGCGCTTTTTATCGCTGACCCGTTGTCGTTTCTTCGACATGCGCCCGCTCTGCAGCGCCTTCTTGGGATGAGGGCGGCTGGCTGGTACCTGCTTCAGATACTTCGGCGGCGGCGTTTCTTATGTGCTCTTGTGGCGGGCGGCCGCATTGTCTCGCACGTCTGGGCCACCCAGGTGGGCTGGCATTATCCCATAGAACGCGATGCATGCGTATTTGGACCTTTGAGAACCCAGGCGGATATGCAGCGCAAGGGTCTTGCAACGGCCGTCCTGCTGAATGCAGTCGCCTTTCTGCAGCTTCGCGGCTATCGCACTTTTTACATTCATACAGCCACGACGAATACAGCCAGCCAGAAGACAATCGCGCGCGCAGGATTTGGCGCGCCCTTCGCAATCCTGCGGGACGGAAAACTTTTTCGCTTGCCGCAGAAATCTGGCAGCTGAGTGCGGGCGCTACCCGGGCGTCGTGCCGAAGGTTACATACGAACCGGCGCGGCTTGCCGCGATATCGACGCTGCGGCTCCTGCTGTAGAAGCGCGGGAGGATATCACTGCAAATATCCGGCCGGAGCTTGCTCGATCCACTCGCAAGTTACGCGATGTGGACGGAAGCCGCATTCTTTCTTAAACACCCGCATTTGCGTTGTTCCCGCAAGGTAAGAGCCATAGCCCATCCAGCAAGGATACCCTGCACGCTTGCGTTCTTGTGCAAAGTGCAGTGCCATTTTCCCTATCAGGAAGTACATTATTCCGTCGCGAAGGAGACGGCGGTCGCCGATGATCCGCTGCACTATTGCAACATCTCCCGCAACCGGCCAGTGACAATACGCGCGCAGGACACCCTCTCCATCGAAGACACCGTAAAGGGATCGGCTGAACTTCAGGTAAGATCCTACTTTCGCGGCATCGAGATAGGCTGCATCCATCGGGAGGTTCTGGCGTTCGGGGGCAGATTTGTGGATGTCGAGGACGGCTTTCAATTGGGCCGGACCATCGAACGCGGCAAACGTGTACCCAATCTTCTGGGCCCGACGATATCGGCTGCGGAAATTCTTAAGCGCTGGACCTGAAAACGGATCTTGCGGGTCATCCGGAACAGGCAGAAGCGCCAGGCCGAAGGTGACTTTTCGCAGCAGCGGCAGCCTTCCTCGTGTACGCATTGAGGAAGAATACGCTCGCCGGGCTTCCGCGCCGCCCCACATGCGGATACGCACCGGCGGCATGCGCAGCACCTGCCAGATCAGGCGCAAGCGTTCGGCCAAACTCTTGAATCTCATATCCACCGACGATCGCGGGCGGCAAACGAATATAGCAGCACCGGCCTTACTTCGCCGCCTTTCTCACCAGGCTGAAAAACGTAACCGCCGGACCTGTAGTTCGGAAGTCCGTCCACACCGGAGCAGCCGTCAGGCGGGCACGATTTTCCGGCGGCCTTCGCTACACCTCTCGTTAAAGCAGAGGCGGCTGCTCCGGCGGATAAATCACCTTCCCATCCTCGCGAACAAGCGCGCCGGGTGTGAGCGCGGCCGGCTTCGGTTCCGCTTCGCCGAGGATGTGCAGCACGGCATCCCCGCGTGCGACAAGATAATCGCTGACGATGCGGCGGTGACAGCGCCACCACACCGCTTCGGCGCACATCATCGCCGTGCGCTTCGTTTCCGCAATCTTCAGCAGCTGCGCGAGTCCCCCTTCGAAGGCATCGGTCAGGGCGTAATCGGCGTAGGAGCGAAACGCCGGATGTTCCCACAATCCGTTGGGCGAATCCTTCAATTTTGAGCTGCGGCGGCCGCCCAGCGCTGCGATGTGCCCGTAGGCGATGCCATTTTCAGACAGGGCCGGTGCGAAGGTTTCGGCATTGAATTGCGGGTTGGCGCGGGAGCGGGTGAACTGGCGAATATCCGCCAGCGCCTCGATCCCGTTCGCCTGCAACAGCGCCAGGAGCTCCGCGAGGCTACGATTGGAATGGCCGATGGAATAAAGCGTGGTCACAGCGGCACTCCGGCTGACGCAACAATGTTACGGAATTGACCGCGTTTTCCTGACTTTTCAAAGACGAAGGGCCGCCTCTCGCGAAGCGGCCCTTCCATTGTCAGCTGCGGGCCTGAAGGCGCCGCGGTACTCCAGACCTCAAGCCACCCGGACCACGCCGGAGGCATCGATCCAGGTCGCGGCACCTTTCAGCCGCAGGTCATAACAATGAGACACTGGATCACCTCCTTTCGAATGTTGGTTCACGCCGGAATATAGGAGCGGCCGCCAGGGGTTTCAAACCCGGCGGGGAACCCGGAACGGAAGCCCGCACAGCAGCTTTCCTTATCTCAAAGCAAATTCAAGGAGAGCAGACCCATGGCCGCGCGAAAAACCAGCCGCAAGACATCCAGCCGCAGCCGCGCGCCGAAAGACGCCATCGCGCTGCTGAAAGCCGATCATCGGGAGGTAAAGGGCCTGCTCGAGCAGTTCCAGAAGTCCCGTTCCGAGTCGAAGCAGGCGCAATTGTCAGAGCAGATTTGCTCTGCGCTGGAGGTGCACTCCGAGATCGAGGAGGAGATTTTTTATCCCGCGACGCGTGAAGCTCTGAAGAAGAACGGCGACCTCATCGACGAAGCGGAGGTGGAGCACACTTCGGTGAAAGAACTGATCGACAAAATAAAGGGCGGTCAGCCCGGCGAGGCCATGTGGGAAGCGCAGGTGAAGGTATTGGGGGAGTACGTGATCCATCATGTGAAAGAAGAAGAGGGCGAGATCTTTCCCAAGGTGAAGAAAACCTCGCTCGATCTTCAGGCCATCGGCGAACAGCTGGCGCAGCGCAAGGCGGAACTACAGGGCGAGCAAATGTAGCGCGGCGCCGCTGCCGTTCTTCGGTACTTTCTTGCAGGGCACGAAAATCGCGAAAATGGGGCCGGTCCAGACGCGATACGGGCGACGGTTGAATCGTTGCGGTTGAAAACATCGCAGCAGACGCAATTCGGGCGCGAACAGAATCGCGCTTTTTCGTTCGATTCGGCAACACTTTCCGTTCGCCAGCCCGGCTGGGCTAGCGGAAGCCGCTCGTGATCATGGGATTTGTCCTGTGGAGTGCGCCAGAAAAAAACACGGCGGGAGTTTTCCAGCCGCGTCTGCTTCAGGCAAAATTTCAAGGATGGTGTTATCATGCAAAACCAGCGCGCCGCTGTCAATAGCTCACATCTGTTCTTGCGGAGCGATAGAGGGAGAAACGAGTATGCGCGCCATTTTCTTGCTCCTCACATTCGCGGCAGCGGTTATCCTCACCGCCTGCAACAAGTCGTCGCCGCCGCCGCAAGAGCCGGTCAAGCCGCGCGGCGCTGTGCAGATTGAAATGCCGCTGCGGCTGCCCGCGCCGTGAGCGCTGGCCACGCACTCACCACGCGCTGCGTCATCGCCGGCGGCGGTCCGGCCGGCATGGTGTGCGGATATCTGCTGGCGCGCGCGGGCATCGAGGTCGTCGTGCTGGAGAAGCACGCCGACTTCTTCCGCGACTTCCGCGGCGACACGGTGCATCCCTCCACGCTGCAGGTGTTCACCGAACTGGGGCTCATCGACGAGTTCCTGGCGCTTCCGCATCAGGAAGTGCGCCACCTGCACATGGATATCGGGGCCGAGCGCTTCACCATCGGCGATTTCACGCACCTGCCCACGCACTGCAAATTCATCGCGCTGATGCCGCAATGGGATTTGCTGGACTTCGTGGCGCGGAAGGCCAGCGCTTTTCCCCATTTCAGCTTGCGGATGCAAACGAAAGCCACCTCGCTCATCGAGGAGAACGGCGAGCTGCGCGGCCTTCGTGCGCAAACGCCGGAGGGCGAACTGGAGATTCGCGCCGACCTCGTCATCGGTGCCGACGGGCGGCATTCCACCATTCGCGAGCGGGCGGGCTTCGTGCCGGAAGAATTCGGCTCGCCCATCGATGTCATCTGGTTTCGGCTACCATTGAATGCGAGCGATCCCACCGAGCCGGTTGCGCGGCTCGCGGCGGGCCGCTTTCTGGTGATGCTTTACCGCGGCGATTACTGGCAATGCGCTTTCGTGGTGCCGAAGGACGGTTTCGCGCGCATCGAACGCGAGGGCATCGCAGCCTTGCGTGCACGGCTCGCCTCCATCGCCGGCTTTGCGGCGGATCGCGTAAACACAATTCGGAGTTTCGCCGATGTGAGCCTGCTAACCGTGACGGTGGATCGCCTGACGCAATGGGCGAAGCCGGGCCTATTGTGCATTGGCGATGCGGCACATGCGATGTCGCCGGTGGGCGGCGTGGGCATCAACCTCGCGGTTCAGGATGCCGTCGCGACTGCAAACCTTTTGTGGAAGACGTTAAAGCGCGGCCGCCCCACGCTTGAAGAACTCAACGGCGTGCAGGCGCGGCGCGAATTCCCCACGCGGCTCACGCAAGAGGCGCAAGTGCTGATCCAGAACCGCGTCGTCGCGCCAACCCTGGCAGGTGAGGGCGAACTCAAGCCGCCGCTCGCCGTGAAACTGCTCGACTGGTTTCCTCTGCTTCGCCGCTTACCCGCCCGCCTCGTCGGCATCGGCGTCCGCCCCGAACACGTGAGCAAGGAACTGCTTCGCCAAGGCAGATAAGGGCGTCTCTACACGACACCGAAAAAGTGCCGGCAGATAAAGATCACCAGAATTGCGCCAATGATGGAGTAAATGAACCCCGCGGGATGAAAACCCTCGGCGGAATCGCGATGAATCAGCATCCCGATGAAGCCGGCCACGAACGAACCCACAATGCCGAGGACGATGCTGAGGATAATTCCCATATGCACCGGGCCCGGATAGAAGAAGCGCGCAAGAATGCCGACGATCAGCCCCACGACGATCATCCGGATGACACCGCCGGCGCCAAGATTTCCCATGCTATCCTCCCTTGCGGCCTGCGGTACCACGACCCCGGCCCTCCGGCACAATATGCCCGAGGTCCAGTGAGATTGGAACGGCAGGCTACTCTCGCGAATTTCCTCGATGCAAGTCTGCGGAGGAAATCATGCGCGCGTTCAGCCAGCAGGAGCAGGATTGCGTTGAGGCATGCCTGAACTGTCACAAAACCTGCCTTGGAATGGCGATGACCCACTGCCTGGATGAAGGCGGCGAGCATGTCGCGCCGCAGCACTTCCGGCTGATGATCGATTGCGCCGCCATCTGCGCCACCGCGGCCGATTTCATCATGCACAAGAGCCAGTTTCACCGGCAGCTGTGCGCGCTATGCGCGGAAGTCTGCAACGCCTGCGCGGCCGATTGCATGAAGCTCGACGGCATGGAGGAATGCGTGGACGCCTGCCGCAAATGCGCACAAGCGTGCAGGGAGATGGCTTAAGCGAAATAGCATAGACCTATCCTCCCCCGCTTGCGGGGGAGGTGCCGAATGCGAGCGAAGCGAGCATGAGGCGGAAGGGGGAATGCCCCCACCCTCTCGCCGTCGCACTCTTTGTGCTTGGCGAGCCACCTCCCCCGTAAACGGGGGAGGATAAATCAGGGTCGCTTTCTCCGAGATCGGTTCGGTTGCGCGACGAACGCAATCACATCTGCATCATCCAGCCTTCGACGCCCATGGCGGCCTGGCGCACGGCTTCGGTAAGCGTGGGATGGGCGTGGCTGGTGCGCGCAATGTCTTCGGATGACGCGCCAATCTCGATTGCGAACACCGCTTCCTGAATCAGGTTGCCTGCTTCCGCACCGATGATGTGCGCGCCCAAAACACGGTCGGTTTTCGCATCCGCCAGCACCTTCACGAAACCTTCGGTGGAGGCAATCGTTTTGGCGCGCGCATTGGCGGTGAACGGGAACCTGCCGGTCTTGTAGGTGAGGCCTGCGGCTTTCAGCCCTTCTTCCGTTTTACCGACACTGGCCACTTCCGGGTGTGTGTACACGACGGCGGGAATGGCGTCGTAGTTCACATGGCCCGCGCGGCCGGCGATGTTCTCGATACAGGCGACCGCTTCATCTTCCGCCTTGTGCGCAAGCATGGCGCCTTCGCGGCAATCGCCGATGGCCCAGATGCCTTCGACATTGGTGCGGTAATGCGCGTCGGTGGCAACGCGGCGTTTTGAATCCAGCTGCACGCCGACTTCGGCCAATCCTAATCCATCGGTGTATGGACGGCGGCCGATGGCGACGAGCATAATCTCGGTCTCGATGCTTTGCGCCACGCCGCCTTGCGCCGGTTCGATGGTGACGGCGAGCGCCTCGCCCTTTTTCTCCACGCCCACGACTTTGGTGGACAGCTGAAATTTCATTTCCTGGCGGGTAAGGATACGCTGGAACTGCTTGGCGATCTCGCCGTCCAGCCCCGGCGTGATGCGGTCGAGGAATTCCACCACGGTCACTTCGCTGCCGAGGCGCCGCCACACCGAACCCAGCTCCAGCCCGATATACCCCGCGCCCACCACCAGCAGCCGCTTCGGCACGCTCTTCAGCGACAGCGC
>JAICVV010000342.1 GCA_025935155.1 Alphaproteobacteria bacterium | reverse complement strand
GCACCTGGCGGCGGCGAGGTATCGATAAGAGTGGTGGCAGCGGGCGTGAATCGTGCCGATCTTGCGCAGGCGCAGGGGCGCTATCCGCCGCCGCCTGGCGCATCGGACATCCTGGGGCTGGAGGTCTCCGGCGAAATCGCGACGCTTGGCGAAGGCGTGCAGGAATTCAGTGAAGGCGATGAGGTTTGCGCGTTGCTGGCCGGTGGCGGCTATGCCGAATACTGCACAGCGCCGGTGGAATGCGTCCTGCCGATTCCGAAGGGTGTTGATTTCATTGGAGCGGCGGCGCTTCCGGAAGTGTATTTTACCGTCTGGGCCAACCTGTTCGAGGCTGCGCGGCTGAAGCCGGGAGAGCATGTGCTCATTCATGGCGGATCGAGCGGGATTGGAACCGCTGCCATTCAATTTTGCGCCGCGCGCGGGCATGAGGTGTTCACCACAGCAGGATCGGCGGTAAAATGCGCGGCGTGCGAGCGACTCGGCGCCGCGCGCGCCATCGATTATCGCGAAGAAGATTTTGTGGAGGTGGTGAAACAGGCCACCGGCGGCCGCGGCGTGGACGTGATTCTGGACATGGTGGGGGGTGACTACATCCAGCGCAACATCAGTGCGGCGGCGGTGTGGGGCCGGATCGTCAACATCGCCTATCAGAGCGGGACGACGGCAACGGTGAATTTCGGTCCGGTGCTGATGAAAAGACTGTCGTTGCTTGCCACCACACTGCGCTCCCGCACCAATGCAGAAAAAGGCGCGCTGCGCAATGCGGTTTTGCGTGAAGTCTGGCCGCTGATTGAGGCCGGCAAAATCAGGCCGGTGATCGATCGCATTTTTCCGCTGGCCGATGCACAGGCCGCGCATGAGCGGATGGTCAGCTCTGAGCACATCGGAAAGATCCTACTGAAGGTGTGAGAACCCTTCCGCTCAGATCGGCTCCGCCTGCCTCAGCAGGCCTTCGCGTTCCATATCTTTGTGCAATGCCCATGGCGCCATATCATACCCATTCGGCCAAGTCGGCGCCCCGCAGTCGAGGAATACCCGTGCGAAGAAGTTTGGCTCGAGCAACGGTTGAGCCATCGGACCGCCGCGTGAAAGCTCTATTTCGAACTCCCGCTCGCCGACGCTATCGTCGGTGAACCAAACGCGCAGGCGATGCGGCCCCGTAACCTGCACTTTCCTTGCCTTGATAAGCATCGTCAATCCTCGCCCAGACCAGGAAGCCTGCGCAATGGCTCTCCTCGTTCAAACCTGGCCCAATTGTCCAGCAGGCCTTCGCGATGTGCAAGAGTCCATTCCTTCACGAGCCGCGCGGCCGTCTTCGGTAGCCATCCGTCCATCACTTCGCCGCTGGCGATATCGACCGTCGCATCGTGCTCTGCGTAAACCGCGTGAAAGTGTGGTGGCGGATGTTCACGCAGATACATGCGGATCGCAATGCCATAGAAATATGCAATCGTCGGCATTGTTCACCCGATACTTTTCGCCAATTCGCGCAGCTTGAATTTCTGCATTTTGCCGGTGGAGGTTTTGGGGATTTCGGCGAAAACGATGTGCTGCGGGCATTTGTAGCGCGCGAGGTTTTCACGGCACCAGTCGATGAGATCATCCGCCGTTACCCCTTCGTGGCCTGAGCGCTTCTCCACGAAGGCGCAAGGTGTTTCGCCCCATTTTTCATCCGGACGCGCCACCACGGCTGCGAACATCACCGCCGGATGCTTCATCAGCGTGTCTTCCACCTCCACCGATGAGATGTTCTCGCCGCCGGAAATGATGATGTCCTTCGAGCGGTCTTTCAGCTGTATGTACCCGTCCGCGTGCAGGACGCCGAGATCGCCGGAATGGAACCAGCCGCCGGCGAAGGCTTCCTTCGTTGCCGCCGAATTCTTCAGATAGCCCTTCATTACGATGTTGCCGCGGAACATGACTTCGCCGAGCGTTTCTCCGTCAGGCGGCACCGGTTCCATGGTTTCCGGATCCATCACGGCGAGTGCATCCAGGGCATGGTAGCGCACGCCCTGCCGCGCCTTCTTCGCCGCGCGTATGCCGCGCTCCAGCAATTCCCACTGCGCGTTCCATTCGTTGACCACGGCAGGGCCATAAGTTTCCGTTAGGCCGTACACATGCGTGACGTTGAATCCGGCATCGGCCATCGCGGCGAGGACAGATTCCGGCGGCGGCGCGGCGGCGGTGATAAATTCCACTCTGTGCGGCAGCGGACGGCGCTCCGAGTCAGCAGCGTCGATCAGGACTGACATCACGACGGGCGCGCCGCACAGATGTGTTACCGCGTGATCGGCGATGGCGTCATAGATTGCCCTGGCGCGCACCTGCCGCAGGCAGACATGCGTGCCGGCCACCACCGACAGTGACCATGGGAAGCACCAGCCGTTGCAGTGGAACATCGGCAACGTCCAGAGATATACGGGATGGCGGCCCATGTTTGCAGCGAGGATATTGCCGTAGCCCATCAAGGCGGCGCCGCGATGATGATACACTACGCCTTTGGGATTGCCGGTGGTGCCGGACGTGTAGTTCAGCGAAATGGCGTCCCATTCATCCGCCGGCATTTCCCATTCGAATTCCGGATCGCCGCCGGCGAGGAAGGATTCGTATTCCACTTCCCCCAGCGGAGCGCCGGTTTGCGG
>JAICVV010000415.1 GCA_025935155.1 Alphaproteobacteria bacterium | reverse complement strand
AGTCCGCCGTTACGCATTTGAGTCCCAAAATTGCACACTGCGCACTCCATGCTGAACAGTTTAACCACACTCCTTGTTAGTGCCGGCGCGCGATGGACTGGAAGCTCCGCTTTCGCGTAAATTTTTCATCAAAGCAGCGATAACAAATTCGGCTTTCGCGGAGGCGGATCGTGTCCATCGGGCGTTGGGGAACGTGGTTGTTTTTGCTGGCCGCGCTGGCAGGCGCGGGAATAAGCGCCGCAGACGCCATTCTTCGACACCGCGTGACATTTGCAGATTCGGGAGTCCTCGGGGCCTGCGCGATCATCGGTGTCGTGCTCTTGCTGAGCGCATTGCTGGACACAACCAAACACGCCACAGAACTCGACAGGCTTGCACAGCGCCTTGAAGAATCTCTGAAGACCGTTTCCGCCGTCAACGGCCGCCTCCATGAAAGCGAGGTACGGTACAAGGGGCTGGTAGATTCCCAAGGTGACGCGATTGTACGCAGGTCGCCGCAGGGAAAGGTGATTTACGGGAACGATGCTTTCTTCAGGCTGTTCGGCCTGCCGCAACGTTCTTTGGGAGAACCCTTCATTCCCGAGTTCCACCCCGACAACCCCGGACCGGTGTTGGGCACCTTCGCTGGGGCGGATATCGATCAGGAGCGGGTAAGATACGATCAGCACATCCGGACCGTTTATGGCTGGCGATGGATTGCGTGGGAAGACTACCCGATCCGGAATTCTGTTGGGCGGCTGATCGAAATTCAGAGCGTTGGCCGCGATATTACAGAGCGTAAAGCATTTGAAGTGGCGCTGACCGAAGCGCGTGACAAGGCTGAGGCGGCAAGCCGCGCAAAGTCCGGTTTCCTCGCCACCATGAGCCATGAAATCCGCACGCCCATGAACGGCGTGCTGGGGATGGCGCGGCTGCTCCTTGAGACGGAGTTGAAACCTGAGCAGCGGGCCTACGTAGACGCGATCCACCAGTCGGGCGAAGCGCTCCTAACGCTAATCGGCGACATTCTGGATTTTTCCAAAATAGAATCCGGCGCGATGATCCTGCAGGAAGATGTTGTCGAGCTTCACCGGACGACCAGCGATGTCATCGACCTTCTTGCCACACGTGCTCACGGAAAGGATATCGAACTCGTCGCGGTAATTGCCCCCGATACCCCGCAGGCAATTCGTGCCGACGAAATGCGCCTGCGCCAGGTTCTCATGAATCTCGTGGGCAACGCGGTGAAATTCACGGACAAAGGCGGCGTGCGCGTGAATGTGAGCCGCGGCAACGGCAGGAACCGCCAATATCTGCGCTTCGAAGTGCGGGATACGGGTATAGGCGTTCCGTTTGAAAAGCGGGACGCCATTTTTGACGAATTCGTGCAGGCGGACTCCAGCCACGCGCGAAAGTTTGGCGGCTCCGGTCTTGGTCTTGCCATATCCAAACGGCTCGTCTCTGCCATGGGTGGCGAAATCGGCGTAACAGATGCGCGCGAAGGCGGCAGCGTGTTCTGGTTCACAATTCCGGCCCTTGTTGTTCGAGGTGCAAAACTCTCGGAGGGGCGCCGCCTATCGGGAAAGAGACTCGCAATTGTTGCCCGCAACGCCGTGTTGCGCGACGCGTTGACCTCGCAGGTCCGTTCACTTGGGGGTGAAGTGGTTCCTGCGATGCAGAACGGTCGCGCACCGCTCGACGCTCTGCTGATCGATGCGGGTACGGGCGCTGAGCCCGATTTGCCAGCGCGCCCAGAACCCGGCGTACGCTGCCTTGTACTGATCGCTCAGCAGGCGCGCGGCCGTGAGCAGGAACTGAAACAGCTCGGTTTCGCGGGCTGCCTGTCCAAGCCCTTGCGGCAATCCGCGCTGGCAGATCTGCTTCAGCCAAATCTCCCCAGCCTCAAAGTGCCGCCACTAATTTCGTCCGCTGCGGCTGCGCGGCCGAGTGCGGGAATGACACCGGCCTCAGCGCACCGAATACTTATGGCAGAAGACAATCCCGTCAGTGCGATGCTGCTTCGGCAATTGCTGAAGCAACGCGGCT
>JAICVV010000277.1 GCA_025935155.1 Alphaproteobacteria bacterium | reverse complement strand
GAATCTCGAAATCATAACGGGTGGATCGCCGCGGCGCCTCTGCGGGCTGCAAAGCCACCGGCGGCGCCGTGCTGCCCGCCCGCAGAGTCAATTCTTCGTCCATGATATTTCTCCAAGAATCGGTCAAGATATAGGATTATATGGCAATATAAATCTCAGTGTCAAGAATGTTCGGCAAAAGTTCTTGTCTGCTCCGGCGGCGCAGCTATCCCAACATGTCTCGTACCTTGTTCGCCAGCGCCCGCATCGGGAACGGCTTCGTCAGAATCTCCATCCCCCGTTCGAGGCGCCCGTGTCCAACAGCGGCGTTTTCAGCGTACCCGGTGATAAAGAGAACCTTCAGGTCTCCACGTTTTGCGCGAACGGCATCCGCAAGCTGGCGGCCGTTCACATGGCCTGGCAGCCCAACGTCGGTGATCAGCAGATCGATCCGCTGATTGGAGTTGAATATCCTCATTGCAGACGGTGCGTCGTGCGCTTCAAGAACGCGATAGGAATTCTCCGTGAGCGTTTCATGCACCAGCATCCGCACCGTGGCTTCGTCGTCCACGATCAGCACGGTCTCACCGAATCCTTTCTCAGGCTCGTGGCTCGAAGCTGTTTCGGTCTCGCCGGCGCTCCCAAGGTGACGTGGCAGATAGAGGCACATGGTCGTGCCGTTGCCTGGCTCGGTGTAAATGCGGACTTGCCCTCCCGATTGACGCACGAAGCCATAGATCATGGAAAGGCCGAGGCCGGTACCCTGGCCTATGGGCTTGGTGGTAAAGAATGGATCGAAAGCGCGCGCCACCACGTCCGGTAGCATTCCCACACCGGTGTCGGTCACGCATACGGAGACATATTGCCCCGGAGAGACATCTCGCTCCTTGGCGGCTCGCTCGTCGAGCCACTTGTTTGCGGTCTCGATGATCAGTCTGCCGCCGTTCGGCATGGCGTCGCGCGCGTTGATAGCGAGATTTAACACGGCACTCTCCAGCTGAGGCGCGTCCACCATGGTCACCCACAGCCCTGCAGCCTGCACGACTTCCACGGCGATATTTGGCCCTACTGTGCGATTGATCAGGTCTTCCATACCGGCGATCAGGCTGTTTGCGTCGGTGGGTCTGGGGTCCAAGGTCTGGCGGCGCGAGAACGCGAGCAATCTGTGGGTCAGCGATGCAGCGCGATTGGCGGATTCGATAGCCGCTCCGATGAACCGGTCCGCCTCAGAAGCGCGGCCTTGCTGGATGCGATGCTGCACCCGGTCGAGCGCACCGATAATGCCCTGAAGCAAATTGTTGAAATCGTGTGCCAACCCTCCTGTCAGCTGACCGACAGCCTCCATCTTTTGCGCCTGGCGAAGCTGTTCCTCCAGATTTTGGCGTTCGCTGATATCGTGGGCTGTGACAGCAACGCGGGCAGCCTGGGCGCCCTCGGCGGGGATCGGCGCGGCTATGGCTTCGACAACCGCTTTGCCTTGTCTGCGGGTGTAGCTGTAAGGCGCCGCCGATTGCAGGCATGCTTCCAAATGCGCGTTGAGCTCTGCTGCCTGTTGCGGGGGAAAAATATCGTTGGTCGTGCGGCCGATAACCTGATCGCGCGTCATCCCATAAAGCAGCAGGGTTGCCGGATTGATTTCATCGTACTGAAAATTTCCGTCTGGCCTGCGCGACAGAATTGCGTGGCATTCGGACGAATGCATGTAAAAGGTCTGAATGTTCTTCAGATCGGCCGTGCGTTCTTCCACGCGCCGCTCAAGGTCACGGTTCAGCGCAGCCAAACGTTGGGACTGTTCTTCCAGCAACGCGGCAGCCCGTTTGTTTTGGGTGATGTCGCGGGCGATCTTGGAAGCGCCGATCACATTGCCGCTGCGGTCCTTGATCGGCGAAACCGTGAGTGAGATGTCGATCAGCCTTCCGTCCTTCGCCTGACGGACCGTCTCAAAGTGTTCGATGCGTTCACCGCGCCTGATCTTTCCCAGGATTATATCTTCTTCATAGTGACGCTCTGGCGGAATCAGAGTGAGAACCGATTTTCCGATGATTTCTCCTGGAGTGTAGCCGAACAGGCGCTCAGCGGAGTGGTTCCAGCTCTGAATGATTCCATTGATGTCCTTGCTGACAATGGCATCTTCGGAAGACTCTACGATCGCAGCCAGATGATGGGCGGACCGCTCGCTTGCCGTGCGGTCCGTAACGTCGCGTGCAACTGTGGATGCGCCAGCGGCTTTTCCTTCGGAGTCGAACAGCGGCGAGACGGTCATCGCAACGTCGATCAATGAAGCGTCTTTGCGCCTGCAAACCGTCTCAAAATGCTCAATCCTCTCGCCTCGGCGAATCCGATCGAGGATTATGGCCTCATCGGCTTTCCGGTCCGGCGGAACGAGGACGTAAACGGACCTTCCGGCGATCTCTTCGCTGCTGTAGCCAAAAAGTTTTGCGGCGGCTCTGTTCCAGGTCAGGATGTTGCCATCGAGGTCCTGGCTGATAATTGCGTCCTGGGTGGACTCGACGATTGCGGCGAGCTCCTGAATTGCGCGCGCGGCATCCTGCGGATCAGATGATTTCAAGTTCCACTCCTCGGATCTTTGGGACGGCATACGGTGTGAAAGCGGCCAGCGCTCTGTTCGGGAACGATTTTCCGCAAATATGGTTTGCCGGCATTTTTCCGCTCACCGTTCCTTTTCGCGTGCACGGACTCGGCGAAAGCATCCCAAAGAGGCGCCCCGTGATTCCGTCTGGGGAGAGCCGTTCTTCAACACCGCGCTGGTCCTTCGGCTCTGGAACGTCATACTGAGGAAATAGAGAACAGAGAAGAACTGCGCCCGGGCGTGGGTGCCGTTCCAGACGCTTTCTGCCGATGCGGGTTGTGCAGCATTGGAGATGGAAGGGAAAATTCCGAGGCTAGTTGGCAGGTTTGTACGCCGCCCGAATCGCTGGTCTTAGGGGAAAAATTTGCTGGCGGAGCGGGAGGGATTCGAACCCTCGATACGGCTTTTCAACCGTATAACGGTTTAGCAAACCGCCGCCTTCAGCCTCTCGGCCACCGCTCCCACGCCCGCACGGGCAGAGGCGCCCGGCAGGGCAGCTCTCATGCCTGAGAACGGACGGGTTCTCAAGGGCCGTCGCGCCCGGCACTGTGTCGCGTTGGGAGCTTTTGGGGGAGCCTTGGTTTGCCTCTTACCGCAGCGGCGACGTTGCAGGGCCGCCCGCGCGCTGTCATCCTCAATGCGCCGCCAGCGCCGCGAAGCACTTCGACCAAAACTTGGCTCGATCTGCACAACGTGAAGCTCGGTCTGTTAGGGCCCGTAAGCGCGGTGTCTCGATGTTTGAAGGACCCGCTGCAACAGCGGGCCCTTCCCTAAGAGATGCCCTAGCACTCCCCGGCGTAATCTCAAAGGCCTGTGCGCAGAGGAACGATTTCCACGGCAGGCACGCATTACGCCCGAACGCGCGTTCAGCAGGTAACGGTCAGGTCGAAAGGATAGTCGGCAGCGAGCAGCGTTGACGTCAGAAAGGTATACACATTGACTGCGCCGTTTCGCGAGTTACTGACAACGATGTAACCCGGCAGTACAGAGCCTTTTCCACGCCGCGCAATCGTTGCTGTCGCTGAGCAGTTCGACACGTCATTGTTGAAGCGCACAGAATAGGTACCCGCGCCAGTGT
>JAICVV010000306.1 GCA_025935155.1 Alphaproteobacteria bacterium | reverse complement strand
CGTAGCCGACAAACATGTCGCCCGATTGCAGATCGGCCAGGGTGCGCGCGTTTTCCCAACCCTCGCGTGACCAGCGCAGCACGTCGGCGCGCGACACAATGCCGATGAGCCGCTCCTGTTCGTCCAGGACCGGATAGGATTTGTGGCGCTTCGGCCCTTCTGCCGACATGAAAAAGGCGATGGCCTCCTCCACCGGAATGGAGCCTGCCAGCGTATGGACCGGCTTCGCCATGATCTGGTCCACCCGCGTCTGCAGGAACGGATCGATGGCGTATTCGCGCATGATGTGGTGGCCGCGCCGGGCGATGCGCTCCGTCAGGATGGAGCGGCTCATCAGCAACACCGTTACGGCGAACGCCGCAACGCAGGCCACCAGTAACGCCGGAAGCAGGTACACATTGCCGGTGAGTTCGACCGCGAACAGCGTGCTGGTCAGCGGCGCGCGCATGGTGCCGCCAAGAATGGCTGCCATTCCGATAATGGCCCAGAAACCGCCATCGCCGAAGGGGTAAATGTGTGCTTCGAGAAACCCGAGCGCTCCCCCCATGATGAGCAGCGGGGCCAGCACGCCGCCAGAGGTTCCGGAAGAGAGCGCCGTGATCCACACCACGGCCTTGCCGATCAGCAACGCGCCGGCATCGTGCAGATTGAGCTTGTCGTGCAGCAGGCCGGCGATGTTGTCGTAGCCCACGCCCAGCACGGCTGGATCGAAATAGCCCCCGATCCCGACAACCACCGCGCCGATGGCAGGCCACCACATCCAGTGGATCGGCAGCTTCAGGAACAGGTCTTCCACGCCGTAGAGGCAGACCGTCATCAGCGCCGATTGCAGTCCGGCGATCACGCCGGCGGCGGCGCAAAGTCCAAGCCCCCACCATGGCATCAGCGGAATCGTCCCGTACGGAAACAATGGACCGGCGCCGATCAGCCACGGCCGCCACACCGCCGCGACAATGGCCGCCGTCACCACCGGAATGAAGCTGCGCGGCTTCCATTCGAACAGCAGCAGCTCGACGGCGAGCAGCACCGCGGCCACGGGCGTTCCGAACACCCCGGTCATGCCGGCCGCCGCGCCGGCCACCAGCAACGTCTTCCGTTCCGCAGCGCTCAAGTGAAAGAATTGCGCGAACAGCGAGCCGATTGCGCCCCCTGTCATGATGATGGGGCCTTCGGCGCCGAACGGTCCGCCCGTGCCGATGGCGATGGCGGACGAGAGCGGCTTCAGCACCGCGACCTTCGCATCGATGCGGCTTTGTCCGATGAGAATGGCCTCGATGGCTTCCGGAATGCCGTGGCCACGAATCTTCTCCGAACCGAAGCGCGCAATGACCCCGACAATGAGGCTGCCAATGACGGGGATGGCGATGCTCCACAGCGGCAGATGCATGCCCGCGAAGGACACCGGCTGCACCGACAGGCGCTGGAAATAGGCGAGGTTGGTGACAAGTGCGATCAGTTTCAGCAACACACAGGCGGAGAAGGCGCCCCCGGTGCCCGCGACAATCGCCATGGCGGAAAGGATAAGAATGCGCCGGTCGGCGGTGAAATCGCGCAGATTGTCCCGGTTACCCGGGAGTTCAAAGCTGTCGGACATGGGTTGGTGATATAGAGGGGGCGACGCTGCTGCAATGCAGCATGGATTCACTTATGTTTAGTAACCTACCTGCGCCATCAGCGGGTCGCGAGCCGCACGAAGGCCATAAAGCCATGCGGATCCCTCCCGTAAACAGGTGCGATGGCAGGCGGCACGAAATCGAATGTGTAAAGCGCACCCAACCCCGCCTTCAGATGTTCCGCCACCGGCCAATCGTGAATCGCGCCGAGGGTGAGTTCGCCGACAGAGCGGGTGCGTTCCAGCGCGTCCAGCTCGTTGTTCTGCTCCCATTCCGTGCGTGCGAACAACGTCCACGGATCGAGGCGATATTCGCTCTCCAGCAGAACGCCATTCAGATGGGCGCTATCGCTTTCCTGCTTCAATCCCCAGGCGAGCGTAGCGGCCAGGGAACCGCCGTTTTCGAACGCGGTAACATAGGTGGCGCTTGCGGTGGTGCGATTTTCATTGATTTCCGGCGTCAGCTGTTCGGGGCTGTTGAGATGGCCCCACGATACCTGCAGTGACCAGTGCGGATCGGGATTCCAGCTCACACGCGCCGCAGTGGAATTCAGCCGGATGGGATCGAAGTCGAAACGGTTCTGGTCCGGCTCGCGGCCGGTGAATTGCGAAACCTCCACCTTCCAGTCGTCATGCACGAAGCCGGCGGTGAGAACGCCGAACGCGATGTGCGTGGAATCCAGCCAGTGATGCGTGATCGGCGCATCCGGAATATCCATGCTGCTGGGGCGGTGCATGTACGCGGTTGGGCCAAGCGCCGGTTCGCCGGGATCGGCGGCGTAGAAGAAGAGGCTGTTATTCGCATCCAGCCGGTGCGCGTAGGAAGCGGAAAGCTCCATGAAGAGATCGTGCGGATGCTGGCGGTCGAGCAGCGGCACGGCCCCGTTCGCGGTTTCACCGCTTGAGAGCAATTCCGGGTAGCCTCTTTTGCCCATGAACGGATCGGGGCTGAGCATCGCGCGTAGGTTGAGCGTGTCGCCATTGGCGAGATCGCGCCGGGCGGCACCCAGCAGCATGCCTTCGAGGAAGGCCTTGTCGTCGCCGCGCGGCCCGCTCTGGCTGTCGTACACGCCGAACAGCATCAGATGACCCATCAGCATCCAGCCATCGGCCATGCCGTGGAACGCAGCGTGGGTGGACGCATCCGGTTGCCAGCTTGTGCCGGAAGCATCACGCATCATCGGATAGGTGCCGAGAATGCCGGTGGAATCCATGCCGCTCATGGACATGTTGTCCATGTCGTCCATCGGCATCTGCTCCTGCCCCAGCGCAGGCATGGCCGAGGTCGTGAGCGCGAGGAGAAGGACGAACCTCAAGAACATCACACTGATTCTCAGCAATCGATTTTCCGCAGACTGCACCGCAGGCGCATGCGGAGGCTAGCAGCGCATCCGCTATTCGGCTGCCGTCGAAAAAACGCGTTCGCTACTCAGCACGTCGCGCGCATAGGCCAGGCACGCCGCAATGTCCTCATGCGTGAGGCCAGGGTAATTGGAGAGCACGTCTGCTT
>JAICVV010000111.1 GCA_025935155.1 Alphaproteobacteria bacterium | reverse complement strand
CGTCGCCGCCCTGATCGACATCCGGTGGAGGCGGCGGAGGCGGACCGGCGCGCGGCGGCGGTGGGGGCGGCTCGCGGCGAGGACGCACCGCGCGCACCGGCGGCGGCCCGATCCGTTCGGGATAAACCTGATCTTCATCCGCGGAATCGGAGTCGTCGGGCGGCGGAGGAGCGGCACGCGTTAACGGGACGGAATGCTCCGGCGGAGGTTCGCGCGGCGCTGAGGCTTCGACATTCGACTCATCGGAAGACGGCGGCCTGCCGCGCTTTGCTTCGTTGCCGCCATTGCCGCTGAACAGCCAGTTCCACCAGCCACCCTTGTCCTGATCGTGCTTCGCGGTTTTGGCGGTTCCGTCAGACTCGGTATCGGCACCCGTACTGCTGTCGCCGGAAGGAGAAGACTCTGTGTCTTCCTCCACATTGGCGCCGCCTGCTTCTTCGTCCGTTGTGATCGCGCCGTTGGCATCGTTCTCCACCGCCGCTTCGCCGGTATCGGCGGTGATGATGCCATTGTCCTCAACCGGCGCCTGCGGCTCAGACATGTCGAGCGGTTTCGCGGGCAAACCGTCCTCCGCCGTGGTCATCACCGCGCGCCAGATTTCCGCCGGAATGCTGCCGCCGGTCACGTTGCGCATGGGCGTGGAATGATCGTTGCCGATCCACACACAGGCCACGTAATCCGTGGTAAACCCGACGAACCAGGCATCGCGATAATCCTGCGTGGTGCCGGTTTTGCCCGCGGCCTGATGGCCGGCGATAGCGGCGCTGCGGCCGGTGCCTTGCGTCACCACACCGTACAGCATCGCCACCATGTCGCGATCGACATGCGATGCAATCACGCGGTCCGGCTGCGGCGGCGTACGCGTGTAGAGCACATGCCCGGCATTGTCGCTGACCTGCGTCACCATATAGGGCTGCACCCGCAAACCGCCGTTGGCGAAAGCGGCATAGGCGGTGGTGAGCTCCAGCGGCGTCACTTCCGAGGTGCCAAGCGCGAGCGATGCATTGGCCGCCAGCGGCGATTTGATGCCAAGCCGCTGTGCCGCCTCCACCACCTTGTCGATGCCCACTTCCTGCCCCAGCGACGCCGTGACGGTGTTGACCGAATGGGCCAGCGCATCGGCCAGCGTGATGGTGCCATACGAGCGGCCGCCGTAATTCGTCGGCGTCCAGCCATCGATGTCGACCGGAGAGTCGCTGCGCGTTTCCCACGGGCTGATGCCGCTTTCAACCGCCGCGAGATAGACGAAAGGTTTGAAGGCGCTGCCTGGCTGGCGTTTCGCCTGGGTGGCGCGATTGAATTCGCTTTCGTCGTAATCGCGGCCGCCGACCATGGCGACAATCGCGCCGTCCGGCTTCATCACGATCACCGCGCCTTCGTGCGCGTGCGCGCGGCGGCCTTGCTTCGCCAGAGTGCGATTGAGATCGCGGCGCGCGGCTTCTTCGAGTTTCGTATCGAGTGTGGTGCGCACCACGAGATCGGCGCTGGGCGGCTGACCGTTGACGCTGGCGAGCCGCGTGGCTTCATCGGCCGCGGTGTCGAGAAAGAAGTTCCGCGCCTCCTGCAGCGAACGATCCGTCACCACGGCAGGATGCGCTTTCGCCAGTTCCGCCTGTTCACGGGTGATAGCGTGCGTCTTCACCATGTCGTCCAGCACATGGCTGGCGCGTTCCTGCGCCGCGGCGAGGTCCTTGCGCGGCGAGAACACCGACGGCGCGGTGGTGAGCGTCGCCAGCATCGCCGCTTCCGGCAGTGTGAGATCGCGCGCGCTCTTGCCGAAATAGACGTGGGCGGCGCCGTCCACGCCATAGGCGCCGGAGCCGAGATAGATGCGGTTCAGGTAAAGGTCGAGAATTTGATCCTTGGTGAGCGATTTTTCCAGGCTCTCGGCGTCGAACAGCTCCTGCACCTTGCGGCGGTAGGTGCGCTTTGGATTGAGGAATACGATCTTCGCGGTCTGCTGCGTGATCGTGGAGCCGCCCTGCACCACATGATGGGCGCGGAAGTTCACCCACATGGCGCGCAAGAGCCCGCGAATGTCGATGCCGCCATGCGAGTAGAAATTCCGGTCTTCCACCGCGATGAAGGCGGCGGGTAGGTAGGGCGGCATGTCTTTCAGCTTCAGCCGCTCGCCCACAATGGCGCCGCGGTGGCCGATCTGGTTGCCTTCCGAATCGAGGAAGGTGAAGGCGATGGGGCGATTGATGCTGTAAAGGTCCTGCCGCGTGTCGATGGGCGGCGCCAGCATGCTGAGGAAATACGGCGCCAGCGCCAACGCCGCCAGCGGCAGCGCAACAATGACGGTCGCGATGGCAAAAAACTTGGCGAATGGCCCGCGCGGCTGCGCCAGCCACGCACCGAGCGCCTGGAAGTTTTCTTTGAAATGATCGGCCATATTCGTTGGGTGGTGTTTCGCGCCAGGCCCGTCCCTGCGTTCCTAGCTTGTCGATGTTTGCGGCGGTTTCAAGACTCGGAGGCTAAACGCGCGAATCGCCGCTTTGGCCGCGCCATGTTTTCATGGTGAACGGATCGTTAAGCCGTGCAACCGGGCGGCTTTCACAAGAGGCCGGTCGAAGGTGATGAACGCTGCGCAATTTTCCGCGGCGGCAAGGTGGAGCGCATCGGCGAAATCCATCCCTGCCTCCGCCCAGGCAAGCGCCTTTGCAACGCGCAACGGATTTTCTACCGTCACGGTGGGCAAGCTGAGGAAATGGCGCAATTGCGCGAGCACCTGTGGGCGGGTGAGGCGATAACTGCGCAAGACCCACTCCGATTCCAGCACGACCGTACTCGGCAGGAAAACAGGATTGCTGTCGACCAGATTTCTGGCCCGCTTCGCCTGAACCGGATCGTCCGTCGTCAGATAGCGAACGACGATGTTAGTATCGACCGCGAGCATGCCGCCGCTTTATTTCCTCCATGATGGCAGCATCCATTTCTTCGAGAGTCTTGGCAGGCTCGCCGGTATGCAATGAGCCGAAAACATCCTCCGGCTTCGAGGGTGGAAAAAAAGGCCGGGCCTTCAGCAGGACACCCTCAGGCGTATCCTCCACGATCAGCTTCGTGCCGGCCGTCCACTGGCGCCGCTTGCGGATTGCTTGAGGTAGGATGACCTGCCCTTTCGTGGAGACGACGGTGGATGCTGTCGCCACGGCGGATGTTTTGGCTGCGCCGGACGTTTTGGCTGTGCGTTTCGCCGCGGTCCTCATTAGAGGTAAGATAGCAGTAAGACACGCAGGCATCAAGAGAATGGCAAGCGCCGCAACGCCGATGCATCCGACGATACCGGCTGCACCATCGCAAGCGTGCTCAGCCGCGGCTCTACCCGGCAGGAAATGCTGATGCCTACCAGGGGCACGCGGGGTCGATCGGTTCTGCTGCCGAAAAATCGCAGAAACTTCGCAGAAAATGGTTGAAATCCGCTGAAATTCCTGTAATGCAGGCTTGCAGAAGCCGCTTCGTGGGATGCGCATGCGCCGCCAGCCTGCCCGGAACAATCCTGCCGCCTTTCTGGCCGAGATGACGGCAAACCTGCGCGAGGCACAGATGCGCCCCGGTATTTCCGCCGAGGAGCGCGGGCGGCATCAGCGCTGGCTGGAACAGGCCGCTGCGTTGCAGGCGCTGCTGGAATCCAAGCCGCAACCTGCGCCGGCGGCTGCGCGCGCGCTTGTGGCGCGCGAACCGGCAGACAAGCAGGATTTGCCGGCGGCGCTGCTGAAAGAACTCAGCCCGCGCACCCGCGATCAGCTTGAGAAGCAGATTCTCGCCGTGCTCGCCGCCTGCGAGGGCAGCGCCGATCTCGACCAGGTGCTGATCGGGCTCTATCGCCGGTTTGGAATTGTCGCCAAGCGCCGCGTTATCCAGAACAAGCTGTGGCGGCTGGTGCGCACCGGGCGCATTACCAAGGCGAAGAACACGCGCAATGTGTTTTCGCTCAATGCGCCGCCTATGCCGCGCGGCAGCATTGGCAGGAAGCGACGGAGATGAACGCGGCATCGCGCTTTTTCACGATGGTTCCGGCGGAGCAGGCGATGGAAAATTCTTCAGCCTCCGCTGCGGAGTCCAAAGGCCGCCGCACCAAACACGATAAGAAACTCGCAAAGCATCGCCCGGAATCTCTTGAGCACGCGACCAAAATTGCTTGGTGCGACTGGGCGGCCGGGCTGGTGATCGGTCTCATGCCGCTCTTGTGTCATCTGCTGCTGCATTACGCCGCAAAATCGGCGCCCGACTGGGACGACAACTGGGCGCCGGATCTACTTTTCATCACCATCAGCAATTCCGGCCTCGTGGCGGTGACGGTGTTCACGCGCATGCTGGGTGCGCATCTCTCCATTTCCAGTCTCACGCCCGCCATGCGCGTGGTGTGGGGCCTGACGATCGTGTGCTTTGCGCTGGCTTCCATGCTGTACGGCGCGGCAGCCACCGGCATGAGCAACCGCTGGACCAGCTGGGCGGCGCTCGCCTTCGTGATGTTCTCTGCCTACTGCTCGCTGATCTTCGAATTGGCGGTGGCACGCGAACATTTCGTACCGCGCCGGCCGCACAAAGTGCTCGAGGCTGCGGCCTGAATAGCTCCCATTAACGCCGAAAGGAATTTGGCGCCGTGCATGCGTTCGCCCAACTGACCGTTCCGGAAATCAAGGCTGGCCTTCTGGCGGTGATCGCCTTTGGCGCCGCCGCCGTTGCGCTATTTGTCTTGCTTTCAATGTTGCGGGCAGCTGCCGGAGCGCTGGCGCGGTGCATTGCGCGCCTGGCCAAGCGCCGCGCTGTCCCCGTCCGGCATCGCAAGGCGGAACCGGCAGCCGGACGCACCGGCCGGCCGCGCGCGGGTATCCAAATCGAAACCGGTACGGTATGACGGCCGCGAAGCGCAGACCGGCCGCAGCAATGGCCCTGATGTTCCAACCGCTCGTTTATTTCGCGGCTGTCCTCTGGGCGGTCTGCTTCGCTGCATACGGTCTCTACATCCTGTTCCAGCGCTCCCCGACCCCCTTCATGCAGCGGATTGTCGGCCTCTTCGCCGCGATTCTGGTAGGCGGAGCAGGCGCCGGCGTCCTGATCGGCGGGCTTTATCTCATGACGGAATTGTTCGGAACCCTTTAGCCGCCTGCAGCGGGCGCACCGGCCGTTTTGGCCGCCCAGTGGGTTTCCCCGGGTAAACCGGAGGATGGAGCCTTCCGCCCCCAATTTGCGTTTGCACCCCATTGGATAATTGAATGGCGGGCTCTGCGCGCGATTCAACCCGCGCAGCGGATGGGTATAGGCGAGGGGGGGTGGCTTCTATGACCGAAGGCCGCGTGGCTGACAGGGGCATGGCCCTATGCGCTGCCGCTCTGTCCTTGCTGTGGGCCGTTCCGGCAGCCGCCGACCAAGCGGCGGCCAATGTGCCGGTTGGCGTTATGGAGCGGCCGCGCCCCGATTACGACGCGCAGGGGATTGCGCTGGGCGACTGGACCCTTTTTCCGGCATTGGGGGCGACAGCGAATTACGACGACAATGTTTTCCGCCTGCAGCAACAGCGCTCGCCGGACTGGTTTGTCGAAACCGTTCCCAGCGCGCGACTGCAACGCAAATGGGACGGCGGGGCTTTCAGCGTTTTCGGCGATCTCGACCATCTCGCGTATGCGCGATTCGACCGGCTCGATCTGACCGACTGGACCGTCGGCGCCGACGGCAGCGCCACTTTGGCCAAAGGCCTGGTGCTGACCGGCTCAGGCTATTACGGCGAAGCCCATGAGGGCTTCGAATCGGCCGAAGTCATCGGCCAGCAGCTGGACTACACACGCTATTATCACGGCCACGCCGAGTCGCATCTGAATTACGAGAATGGAGACTGGATCGTGGGCGGGGGCGCCAGTTTCGATCGCTACGATTGGGGGCAGACGACCACGCTCGACGGCTTCCGCTTCAGCAATGGCAATCGCGACGAAAGCCTGTATGCGCCTTACGCTGACGCCGGTTACCAGTTTGCCCCCGGCTATCATCTGTTTGTGCGCGCCCTCTACGACGGACGCAATTTCGATCACGACGTGCGATCGTCGACCGGCGGGCGCATCGATGCGGGGCTTGCCTTCGCGCCCAACAAGACATGGAACGGCGAAGTGTACCTCGGCTGGCTGCATCGGGAGTTCAAATCCCCCCTGCCCGACTTTTCCACACTTGATTACGGCGCAGCGGTCGACTGGTATCCATCCGAAGTACTGACCGTGCATTTTACCGCTTCGCACGCCGCATCCGATATTGTATTGCCGGGCTTTACGGTTTCCGACGATCAGACGTTCCGGCTCTCCGCGGATTACGAAGCGCGGCGCGATATCATCGTTCAGGCTGTGGCCGGTTACACCAACAGCCACCTCGAGGGGCCATCTTTTTCGCGCACCGATCAATATCCTTCTGCGGGCATCACGGTGCGCTATCTGATCGACCGCTACGCCAGCGCGGAGTTTGGATATTTGTACTCCTCCCGGCACTCCGCGCCGAACCCGTTCGAGGTGCTCAACTTTCGCGACCAAATTTTCACCGCTGGGCTCAGGCTTCACATCTGACGTAATTCCATCGTTCGATGATAATGCGCCGCAAGGAAAACAAGCCGGAGCTATGCTGGCGCCGCTCGCGAACCGGCCGCTTCGAGGGAACCTGAACGGATTTTCGCGACTATCTAAAGCAGGGACGGTTGTTGGAGCGCTTTGGAGTGAACAGGTATTTTTTCAATTTCCGAAAGGGAGACGAAGTATCCCGGGATTGGGTAGGCATGTACCTTCCGGACCTCGATGAGGCGCGGGACGAGGCGCTCCGCACTTTCCATGACTTACTTCTCGTGGCCGAACGCACCGGCGAGTCGCCCCGCGATTGCGAGATTCAGATCGCCGATGCCAGCGGCGAACCTTTGCTTACCATTCCGT